>DALYJJ010000022.1:0-33643 GCA_031969915.1 Bryobacteraceae bacterium
CAGAGCCTCCGGTTCGTCGGGCGGCTCCTGGCTATAAGACATGCCGAGGCCCAGTTGATCCCAACGGTAGGCGCCCATGATGCGCTCATCCATCAAGCGGGCCGCCTTCTTGCCGTAGCCCATGGCGTTGGAGACGTTGGAAGCGCCGCTGATCAGGTCTCCTCCGGCATAGAAACGCGCGCGGCTCGTCTCCATCGTGTAGCGGTCGACCTCGATGGTGCCGGAGTCCTTCACCTTCAGCCCGGAGGCCTTCGCGAAGTCGAGATCCACCGTCTCGCCGACCGCCAGGATCACCGCGTCGCACTCCAGGCGCACAATCTCGTCCGTGGGCACCGGGCGCCGGCGGCCCGAGGCGTCGAACTCGCCGAGGCGGGTCTTCACCGATTCGAGCGCCTTCACCTTGCCCTCGGCATCGCCGACGATGCGGTGCGGCGTGGCCAGAAATCGGAAGCGGACGCCTTCGTGCTCGGCAGTATCCGTCTCCTCCTTGATCGCGGGCATGTCCTTGCGCTCGCGACGGTACACGATCGTCACCTCGCAGCCCAGGCGCAGGGCCGTGCGCGCCGAGTCGATCGCCGCGTTACCGCCGCCGATCACCGCCACCCGGCGGCCGAGTTCCACCGTCTCTCCCTTCGCTACCGCCTCCAGGAAAGGCAAGGCGGGCCAGACTCCCTTCAGTTCCGTACCCGCCAGATAGACCCAGGACTCCTTCCACGTTCCGATGGAAAGAAAGACCGCATCGTACTTCTCGTCGAGCTCGTTCAGCGGGATGTCGAACCCGATCCGCGTGTGGTACACGAGGCGGATGCCCAACCGCTCGATCAATTCGATCTCCCTGCGCAGCACTTCCTTTGGCAGTCGATACTCTGGGATCGCGTATCGCAGCATCCCTCCGGGTTCGCCGTGGGCTTCGTAGATGGTCACCTCATGGCCCAACAGCGCCAGGTAGAAGCCGCAGGCGAGGCCCGTGGGCCCGGCGCCCGCGATGGCGAAGCGCTTCCCCGTGGCCGGCAGCTTCCGCCGGGCGATCCGCTCGGCCAGCCCGTCGAAGGCGGGTGTGCCGTAGACCGAGTCCGCGATGAAGCGGTGCACATCCCGCATCATGATCGACTGATCGATGTTCGAGCGGCGGCACCGGTTATTGCAGGGATGCTGGCACACCCGGCCCGTGGAAGCGGGCAGCGGGTTGTCCATCACCACGCATTCGAAGGCATCTTCCAGGCGCCCCTCCGTGAGCAGCGACAGGAAGCGGGGGATGTTCATGTGCAGCGGACAGGAGTTCTCGCAGGGTGAGACGGCGAGTTCCTCGCACACACCGGCGCGGCACCGATGCGCCCGGATGTGATCCTCGTATTCGTGCCGGAAGTGCCGCATCGTGGTGAGCACCGGGTTCGGCGCGCTCTGCCCCAGCCCGCAGAGCGAGGTGTCTCGCACCATCCGGCCTAACTCGTCCAGGCGGTCCAGGTCCGCTTCCGCGGCCTTCCCCTCGGTGAAGGCGTTCAGCAGGCGCAGCGATTGATCGAGGCCCACACGGCACGGGACGCACTTGCCGCACGATTCCGAGTGCGTGAACTCAATGAAGTAGCGGGCCACGTCCACCATGCAGTTGTCTTCGTCCATCACCACCATTCCGCCGGAGCCCATGATCGAACCGATCTGCGCCAGTGTTTCGTAGTCGACGGGCGTGTCGAACATTTCCTGGGGAATGCAGCCGCCGGACGGGCCGCCTGTCTGCACGGCCTTGATCGCACGGCCACCCGGGGCCCCTTCGCCGATGTCGTAGACGAACGTTTTGAGCGGCGTGCCCAGCGGCATCTCCACCAGGCCCGTGCTCTGGATCTTCCCCACCAGCGAAAACACCTTCGTTCCCGCGCTCTTCACGCTGCCCGTTTCCGTGAACCACGCCGGTCCCTTGGTCACGATGGGTGCGATGTTGTACCAGGTTTCGACGTTGTTGATGTTCGTCGGCAGGCCGTACAAACCCTTCTCCGCAGGAAACGGCGGGCGCGGGCGGGGACGGCCGGCGAAGCCTTCGAGCGAGGCGATGAGCGCGGTTTCCTCGCCGCACACGAACGCACCCGCGCCTTCCACAAGCTGGATGTCGAAGTCGAAGCCGCGCCCCAGGATGTTCTTTCCGAGCAGGCCGTACTCCTTGGCCTGCTCAATCGCGCGCATCAGCCGGTGGACCGCCAATGGGTACTCGGCGCGGACGTAGATGATGCCTTCCGATGCGCCCATCACGTAAGCGCCGATGATCATTCCCTCCAGCAGCGAGTGCGGATCGCCTTCAATCTCGTTGCGATTCATGTAGGCACCCGGGTCGCCTTCGTCGGCGTTGCAGATCACGTACTTCTTTTCCGCTTTCGCCTTGCGCAGAAACTCCCACTTGATGCCCGTCGAGTAGCCCGCGCCGCCGCGCCCCCGCAGCTTGGACGCCTTGATCTGTTCGATCACCATCTCCGGGCGGTTGTCGATCAGGACCTTGTACAACGCCTGGTAGCCGCCAACGCCCAGATACTCTTCGATGTCGTCCGGGTTGATCAACCCGCAGTTGCGCATCACGTACTTTTTCTGGCCGCGGAAGAACGGTACGTCACGCCAGTGTGGGATCTCCGGGTAGCCCGCGCCGTATCTCACCTGCGCCGTGAGATGGTCCCATTCCTCCACCTTGCACAGAACCAGTTTGTGTTCCGCCAGGCGCCCGTGCGCGACGTCATCGAGGATCCCGGCCACGTCATTTGCCTGCACCCCCGCGAGAATGAGCAACGGCTTGCCCGGCAGCCGGAGGTTCACCAGCGGCTCCCTCGCGCAGAATCCGAAACAGCCCGTGCGGGCCAGCACGGCGTCGATTCCCTCGGCCGCGATCGCTTGCGAGAAGGCCTGATAAACCCCCTCCGCGCCGTTGCCGGCTCCGCACGTTCCCATGCCTACCGCGATGCGCATGGAGCCGGGAAGCAGCTTCGCCAGGCCCGCCTCGTGGGCCGCACTGAATGTGCTGATGTCTTCGATCCGCATGGCCGCGTGTTACTCCTCTCGCAGCGCCTGGATTTCCGTGTGCAGGCGCTGCTCGTTCACGTGCGAATAGATGTGATGGTCGATCTCCACAACCGGCGCCAGCGCGCATTGGCCGAAGCAGGCCACGGTGCGCAAAGTGAAATCGCCTTCGGGCGTGGTCATCGAGAGTTTGTCGGCGCTCCCGTCCCCGGCGGGGTCCCCCTGCTTTAAGCCGAGTTCCAGTTTCAGCCGCTCCAGTAGGGCCCGTGAGCCCCGCGTGTGGCAGGCCGTGCCGCGGCAAATGCAGACGCTGTGCCGGCCCTGGGGCTCCAGGTTGAAGAGGGAATAGAACGTCACCACGCTGTAGACTTGGGCGCGCGGAATGCCCGTGCGGGCGGCTACGGCGTCCAGGACGCGCATCGGCAGGTACTTGTTCGGGTGCTTCTCTTGGAGTTCTTCGAGAATCCCTAAGAGAGCGCCGGGCCGTCCTAGGCGGCGCGCGATGACCTCGTCCAGCAGCTCCTGCAATTCGGTCGCCGGTAGGGTGGCAGTCACCGGAGGTTCCTCGCTTTCGTCCAGCGGCGTACTGTATCGGAGCCGCCAGATTCATATAATCGGACCTGTTTCTCTTATATATCGAGACGCCCTCCCGTGCAAGCCAGCCCGCGCCGCCTTGGGAGTATCCGCCGGCGTCCCCCGGGTAACGCCCTGCGGTAGAGTGGCGGACGTGACTCCAGACGATCAACATGCACGCTACCCGAGCCTGCGGGAACTCGTGGTTGTGATTACCGGCGGAGGTTCGGGGATCGGCGCGGCGATGGTGGAGGAGTTCGCGCGGCAGGGCGCGCGGGTCGCCTTCCTCGACATCGATCGCGAATCCTCCGAGCGGCTGGTGGCGGACCTGGCCGGCCAGTTCCCCTTCGCGCCCGTCTTCGAGCCCGCCGACGTGCGCGATGTCGCCGCGCTGCGCGACTGCCTCCGGCGGATCGAGGGACGGCTGGGGCCCGTTCGTGTGCTCATCAACAACGCCGCCGACGACCACCGGCATCGCTACGAAGACGTGACGCCGGAGTACTGGGACAACTGCATGGCTGTGAATCTTCGCCCACACTTCTTCGCGATCCAGGCCGTGGCGCCCGGCATGGCCGCGGCCGGCGGCGGCTCGATCGTGAACCTGAGTTCCATCGCCTGGATCATTCCTTCCACCGGCCAGCCCGGGTACGTCACCGCCAAGGCGGCTGTGGTGGGGCTCACGCGCACCATGGCGCGTGAATTAGCTCCGGCACGCATCCGGGTAAACGCCGTGCTGCCCGGCGCGATCGCCACCGAACGGCAGCGCCGCCTGTGGTACACGCCTGAGTACAAGGCCAAGATCCAGGCGGCGCAGGCCTGGCCGAGGGAACTGACACCCGGTGACGTGACGCGAACCGCGCTCTTCCTGGCTGCCGGGGACAGCGAGGCGATCACGGGTCAGAGCGTCGTGGTCGACGGTGGGTGGGTGTGAAGCGGCGGGAGTGAGGGCGATCAGCCGGCCAGGTGGCGCTCGAAATCGGCAGCCACGTCGTCCCAGGTCCGCGGGAGGAACTCCCGGTGGATTCGCTCCACCATCTCCGCCAACTCCGAGCGGTGTTCGTGGCACCACTGCAGTTGGGCGAGGATCGCGCCGGGCTGCCGGATGGGAACGACCCACCCGGTCTCTCCCTCTTTGAGCAGGTCGGGCGCCGCGCAATTCGTCGTGGCGATGATGGGCAGCGCGTTCGCGTTCGCTTGCGCGAGCACCGCACCAAAACCGTCTTGAATGCTCGCAAAAACGAACAGATCCGCGGCGGCGTATTGCTGCGGGAGGTCCTGCTCGGCAACTCGTGGCAGCATTTCCGCCCGATGCTTGATGCGACGAAAGAGAGAAGCCGCATCGGACGCGATGTTGGACAGGAATTGGAACCTGACCTGTGCGGGGTCGGACTGTTCCACCACACGAGTCAGGTCCGCCATTCCCTTCTGCAGGGAAAACGTACCGGCATACAGCACCCGTAGCGGCTGTCCGCTGCGCATGCGTTGCTGTCGAGCGAGCACAGCGCTCTGGCTGGCTCGAAACACCGACGAGTTCACCCCCGAGCGAATCAGCAAGACGCGCTCCGGCGGCACTCCCCGCTCAAGAAAGCTGTGGCGCGCAAAACTGGAGAGAGTGACAATCCGATCCGCTAACTGGTACTCTCTCTCCTCGCGCGCCACCATCCAGGGCGTCGGCCGCTCAATGGGAAGCCCCAGCCGCCGGCCTTCGTCAGCGAGCAGTTGGTCTTGCGTTCGAATGTGAGCCGAGCCGCGCGCCACCCAGCGCTGGCAAGCCCCCGCGGGCAGGCAGTTCAATACCTCTTCAGCCACTCCCGAGAACGCGTAGACCAGATTCCACTGCTCTTTGACTAGCGCCTGAGCGGCCCACCGTCCGAACAGGCTATGCGTTTTTGAATCAAGGTTAGGTAGCAGCTTCCATTGATGGAGGCCGTGCAACCCCTTGCTCAGAGCTCCTTCCAGCCAGAAACTGCGCACGCTTTGATCGGGAAGCCCAAATCGTCGAGCCGCCCACTTCGGATAGTTGGTGAACACCGTCACGGCATGTCCGCGTGCGATCAGCGCGCGGGCTAAATCGAAGCCGTCGAAGCGCCCGTGAACAACTATGGCCAGCTTCATTTTCGATGCCGGCCGGCGCCTGGCCCCAACCGGCCATCGAGCGCCGCCGTGAGGTGAACCTCAAAGTCGGCTGCCATGTCATCCCATGTTCGCAGCGTAAAGTCTTCGCAAATTCGCTTCACCATGGATGCGAGTTCCTCCCGCTCTCGGTGGCACCAGGCGAGCCTGGCCAGCAGCGATTCCGGCTGGCGGATGGGAATAATCCATCCGGTAAGGCCATCCTTGATCACCTCCTTCGAGGAGCAGTTCGGTGTTGTCAGGACGGGCAGTCCATTTGCATTCGCCTGAGCGAGCACTGCCGGGAAGCCGTCCTGAATTGTGGGAAACAGAAACAGGTCCGCCTCGGCATACCATTTCGGAAGCTCGGACTGCGGCACCCGCCCATGTATTGTGATACGGTCCTTCACGCGTTCCACGAAGGTGGCTGCGTCCTTCGCGATGTTGCTCACCAGTTGGAAACGGAAATGCCGAGCGTCGGCTTTCTCGATTACCGTGGCCAGATCGAAGATGCCTTTCTGCAGCGAAGCGGTTCCCACGAAGAGCACGCGCAAGGGCTCCCCACTGAGGATCCGCTTGATCCGGTTCGAAACCACCTCCGCACTTGGGCGGAACGTTTGCAGGTTGATGCCCGACGGTATGAGCAAAGCACGCTCCGGCGGGATCCCCTCCGCCAGGAAACTGTCCCGCGCAAAGGACGAAAGCGTGACGATCCGGTCGGCCAACTGGTACTCGCGCTGCTCCCGCTGGATCATCCATTCACTGGGCCGTTCGATCGGAACGCCTGCCCGCTTCCCTTCGTCGGCCAGCAGTCCATCCTGGGTGCGAATGTGAGCGGAGGCCCGAACCATCCACCGCTGACGCGCGGAAGACGGAGTGAACCGAAACACCTCTTCGGCCACTCCGGAAAAACAGTGAATCAAGTCCCAGGACTCCGCGGCGGTCGCACGGGCCGCCCAGCGGCTGAAGAGCCTGTGCAGGAATGGGTCGAAGGCGGAAGTGCCGGTCCACTCGGCGAACCGGTTCAGGCCACGGCTCAACACTCCGTGAAACACAAAACTGCGCACGTTTCGATCGGGCAAATGGAACTTCCGTGTGGCCCACTTCGGGTAGTTGGTGAATACGGTAACGTCGTGGCCCCGTCCGATCAACGCCCGCGCCAGATCGAAACCATGAAAGCGTCCGTGCACGACGATCGCGATTTTCACGGAGCAGCCCCCAGATCGATTCTCACTAATGGCATCCTAAACGCGCCAGTATACACCAGTCTGCATTTTCGCCTCCCGTGTACGTTCGGGCAGGGAGCGGTGGCGAGTCCCCGCCGCGGGGGCCGTGCCGTCTCCGGGCGCCCGACGGCCGGCGCGAGTGATGATACGGTGGAGACGACACCGAGGGTTCCCGATGGCAATTCCGAGACGATGGTTGGTCGCCGGTGCCGCGCTGGCATGCGGCTCCCGGCTTCTTCCGCAGAGCCCCGCCGGCCGGACGGCGGCGCGCCCGAGGTCGCCAGGCACGCTGGAACTCACCGCGCGCCGGCGGGATCGCGCCGGGCGACTCCAGGAGCGGCCGCTCAGATGGGAGGTTGCCCGCACCGCGATCGTGATCTGCGACATGTGGGACACGCACACCTGCGCGCTCGCGGCGCAGCGGGTGGGCGTGATGGCCCCGCGCATGAACCAGGTGGTGAGCGCGGCCCGTGGCCTCGGTGTGCAGATCGTACACGCGCCCAGCGACACCATGAAGTTCTACGAAGGCGCCCCCGCGCGCGAACGGATCCGGCGCGCCCCCGAGGCGCCGTCGGACACGCCCGTGCTCGCCAGTTGCCCGCGCGAGCCCGCCGAAGCCCGCGGCTTTCCCATCGACGACAGCGCAGGCGGCTGCGACGACCCGGTCGTGAAGCCCTACCAAGGCCCGCCCTGGCCCTGGACCCGCCAACATCCGGCCATTGACATCGTCGGCTTCGACGGCGTCAGCGACAACGGCCGCGAGATCTACAATTACTTCCGGCAGGAGGGCATCGCCAACGTCGCGCTGATGGGCGTGCACACGAACATGTGCATTCTCAATCGTGGTTTCGGGATCCGCCAGATGACCCGCCTCGGTTTCCAGGTGGTGCTGGTGCGCGACCTGACCGACGCAATGTACGATCCACGCGAGCGGCCCTTTGTCAGCCACACGAGGGGAACGGAACTGGTGATCGAACACATCGAGAAGGAATGGTGCGCGTCGATCCTGAGCGGGGACCTGACACGCGCGACGGCATGAAGCTCTTCGGCTTGGAACATGGGCTGATCCTGCTCGCGATCGCCGCCGCGGCGGCGCTTCTCTCCCGGACGTCCCGCCGGAGCGAATCCGTGGCGCGGGCGATACGAATCGGACTGGGCGTGTTTCTCGCCGTGAACGAGGCGGTCTGGTGGACGTTTCGCTACTCGCGGGAGGGCAGCCGGTTTCCCGAGGGTCTGCCGCTGGAGTTGTGCGACGTGGCGGTGTGGGTTGCGGTGTTCGCGTGTTTGCGGGAGAACCGGGCGGCGACCGAGTTTCTCTATTTCGCGGGCCTCGGCGGCGCCGGGCAGGCGCTGCTGACGCCGGATCTGTGGGCGCCGCTTGCCTCCTATCCGAGCATCTACTTCTTTCTGGTGCACGGCGCGGTGGTGACTGCGGCGATCGTGCTGGTGGTGGGGGCGCGGCGGCGTCTGCCGGCCAAGGCTCTGCTGCGGGCCTTCGGGTTGCTCAACCTCTACGCCGTTGCGGTTGGCGCGTTCAACGCCGTGTTCGGCACGAACTACTTCTATCTCTGCCGCAAGCCGAATGACCCGTCCCTGCTGGATTGGTTCGGCCCGTGGCCTTACTACATCGCCGTCGGGCAGCTCTTTACGATGGCCATGTTCGCGCTGCTCTGGCTGCCCGTGCGGGAACGAATGGGGAGGCGGCCGTGACGGCGTACCTGCGGCTGGGCGAGGACGGTGTGCGAGCCCGTGCGGCGGCCCTGCGCGAGTTCTACCGGTCCTGCCGCCTTTGCCCGCGACGCTGCGAAGTGGACCGTGAGGCCGGCGGGACGGGTGTCTGCGGCGAAGGCGCCGCCTCCTGGCAAGCCCATTTCGGCGAGGAGCGGCCGCTGGTGGGCCGCGGCGGATCGGGAACCATCTTCTTCAGCCGCTGCAACCTGCTGTGCGAGTTCTGCCAGAACGCGGAGATTGCGCACGCCGGTGAAGGACGCGACGTAAGCGCCGCCGAACTGGCGGACATGATGCTCGCGTTGCAGCGGCGTGGCTGCCATAACGTCAACCTCGTCACACCAACGCACGTCGTCCCGAGTATCGTTGCCGCGCTTGCCATCGCCCTGCGCCAGGGGCTCCGTGTTCCGCTGGTCTACAATTGCGGCGGCTACGAGCCGGTGGAGGTTCTCCGGCTGCTCGACGGCATCGTCGATATCTACCTGGCCGACGCGAAGTACATGGACGCGGGCGCCGCGGCGAGGTACTCGCGAGGCGCGAAGGATTACCCCGAAGTCTGCAGATCGGCGCTCATCGAAATGCACCGCCAGGTGGGAAACCTGGTGCTCGATGGCGATCAAATCGCCGTTCGGGGTCTGATCATCCGGCACCTGGTGCTGCCCGGAGAACTGGCCGGCACGGAGCGTTTCGCGCGCTGGGCCGCGGAGACGCTCGGACCCGGCACGGCCGTCAACGTGATGGCGCAGTATCGTCCGGCGCACCGCGCCCATCGCTATCCGGAACTCAACCGGCGCATTACCGGAGAGGAATATCGCCGCGCGGTGCTCGCCGTGCGCCAGGCCGGGCTTACGAACCTGACGGGAGACTGCTGAGACATGAACGACATCGAACCGGGAATCAACTTGGAGTTCATCCGCTGCGAAGACAAGCCGTTCGAGGAAGGCGTGCGCCGGGCCGCGGAGATCGGCTACCGGTGGGTGGAGCCGATGGTGCACAACGGCCGCGAACTGTTGAGCGAGGCCGGGTACTTCCACTCGTTCTCCATGGACGACGACCCGCTGGAGATGAAGGATGTCCTGGACCGGCACGGCGTGAGGGCCTCCGGGCTGAGTGCACACACACCGCTGATGAGGCCCGAGATCAGCGTGCCGTACCTGGAGAAGGCCATTCGCTTCGCGGCTGCGATCGGCGCAAAGGCGGTCAACACCGATGAAGGGATCCGGCCGCAGTGGCTTGACCTCGAAGAGTGTTTCCAAGTCATGCGGTACACGCTGAAGAAGGCCCTTCAGGTAGCCGAGCGCTACGGGGTCTTCATCGCCATCGAGCCGCACCAGAGCATCACCAAGTCCACCGCCGGGCTGCTGCGCGTGGCGGGACTGGTGCAGTCGGAGTTCTTGCGGATCAACTACGACACGGGCAACGCGTTCCTGGGCGGCGAGGACCCCTATGACGGTCTGAAGCAGGTGCTCCCGTGGCTGGTGCACATGCACGCCAAGGACATCTCCATCCGGCAGGCGGAGGCCGAGCAGGGAAAGGTCACCGGTACACCCGTGGGTTGCGCTTGTGGACAAGGAGTGATCGATTGGAGGCGCGTGGTTGGCATCCTGCGCGCCGGCGGGTATCGCGGTGTGTTGTCGGTGGAGTGCGCGACCCCGCAACAGGCCGCTCACAGCCTGGAGCAACTGAACGGAGTGCTTGGAGAGGAGTAGCGAACGATGAACGCAACACGGCGCGGATTCGTCAATACCGCGATCGCGGCGACAGCCGCCTCCTACGTCAGGATCCTCGGGGCGAACGAAAAGGTGCGCTTGGGCGCAGTGGGTGTGGGGCCGCGCGGCCAGTATCTCCTTCGCCAGTCGAAGAAGCTGGCCGCCGAATGCGTCGCCGTGTGCGACGTCTACAGCGCGCGGCTCGACCAGGCTGCATCGGCGGCGGGCGAGGGCGTCAAGACGTACAAGGACCACCGGCAGGTGCTCGACCACAAGGACATCGACGCGGTGATCGTGGCCACACCGGATCACTGGCATGGGCCGATTACGGTGGACGCGTGCAGGGCGGGCAAGGACGTGTACGTCGAGAAACCGATGGTGCACACACCGAAGGACGGGCAGGCAGTGGTGAAGGCGGCGCGCGAGCACAAGCGCGTGATCCAGGTGGGCATGCAGGCGCGCGCCGTGCCCCACTACCGCGCGGCCCGCGAGAAGTATCTGGATTCGGGAGCGATGGGCAAGGTGGGGTTGATTCGCACCTGGTACAACGGCAACAGCGGCTATGTGCAGAAGGCGCCGCCGGGGATGGAACAGAAGCCGGACGGCTTGGACTGGGAGCGGTGGTTGGGGCCGGGGCCCAAAGTGGCCTGGAATCCCGACATCTACTTCAGCCCCTACAAGTGGCTCTACTACGACGGCGGCATGATTATGGGCATCGGCATTCATGTGATCGATTCGGCGCACCAGTGCCTGAAGCTCACGAAGCCCAAGGCCGCCGTGGCGGCCGGCGGCATCTATCATTTCCCGGACCGCGATACGCCGGACGTGATCAACCTGGTGCTCGAGTACCCGCAGAATCTGAACGTGACGTTCGAAGCCGAGTTGATGACCACGGGATTCCTCACCACAGCGGGATTGGAATTGCGCGGCACGGGAGGAATCCTGACCATCGAGCGCTACGACCGTGCCCGCGGGTACGAATACCGGCCTCACCCCAAGAACAGCACGGTTCCCGCGGGGGCCGGGCCGGGCGACCCATCGGATGCGATCTGGTTGCTGCAGGATTGGATCGACTGCATCCGAACGCGCGGGCGCACCTTGGCGAACGAAGAAGAAGGCTATTACAGTTCGATGGCCTGTTTCATGGGCAACCTCGCCTACCAGAAGAAGGCGAGAATCGTCTGGGACAGCAAATGGGATCTGGGCCCGTCGGCTTGACCGAGGCGCGGCACGGAGCGTGGTGCGAGCCGGGCGCTCACTTTTCGATCGGCAGTCCGGAATCCTTGAGCGCCCGCCAGCCGCCGTCCAACGAGATCGGGTTCTGATAACCCATCTTCTTCAGGTTGTCCGCCGCCAGCGCGCTTCGGAAGCCGCCGCCGCAATAGAGCACCAGCGTCTTATGCTTGTCCGGGACTTTCGTTTCGATATCCCGTTCGATCACGCCCTTGCTCATAAACATGGCGCCCGCCACGTGGCCGGCATTCCATTCGCTTTCCTCGCGCGTGTCGATCAGCAGGTGATCCTCACCCGCCTGGAGCATCTTCTTGTAGCCATCGACATCGACCTCGCGGATCCGCGACTTGGCGTCATTCACGAGCGCAAGAAAGCCTGGGTTGTGAGCCATGATGTTCTCAGCTTAGTGCAAGGGCGTCCCGGATTCTACCTTTGGCCGCCGCCAGCCGCCGCTCAGCGTCCTCTCGCGTCACGCCGAGCCGGCCCATCACGATCGCCGTGCGAACGCTGCGGCCGGACTCCTCGAGCAGAAGCGCCGCCGCCTCCCGAGGGATCTCGCACGCCGTGGCGATGATCCGTTGCGCGCGATCCACCAGCTTCGCGTTGCGCGGCTGTACGTTCACCATCAGGTTGCCAAACACGCAGCCCAGCCGAATCATGGTGGCCGTGGTGAGCATGTTCAGCACCAACTTGGTTGCCGTCCCGGCCTTCATCCGGGTGGAGCCCGTTACCACCTCCGGCCCGGGCAGCGGCTCCATCGGCAGGTCCACCGCCCGCGACAACTCCGAGTCCGGCGTGCAACTGATGCCCCCTGTCACCGCGCCGAGTTCGCGCGCCTTCGCGATCGCGCCCAGCACATAAGGCGTGCGCCCACTCGCGGCAATGCCGATCAGGACGTCCTTTGCCGTGAACCCGCGCGCCAGCAGATCCGCCGCGCCCGATTCTGCCCGGTCCTCGCTTGCTTCCGTCGCCCGGGCGAGCGCCTTCTCGCCCCCCGCGATGATTCCCTGTACCAGGTCTGGCGGCACGTCGAATGTCGGCGGACACTCGGAGGCGTCGAGCACCCCCAGGCGCCCGCTGGTGCCCGCGCCGATGTAAAAGAGCCGCCCCCCGTTCTGCACCGCGCGTACGATGGCGTCCACTGCCGCCGCGATGCGAGGGATTTCGCGGCCCACCGCTTCCGCCACCTTTCGGTCTTCGTCGTTGATTACCGCGAGCAACGACTGCGAGTCCAGGGCGTCGATAGCGGCCGAGGCCGGGTTTCGCTGTTCCGTGAGTAATTCGTCGAGGGGCCGCAAGGCCCCATTCTAACGCTGGTGGATCCAGTGAAAGCCTGAGCTGAACTCCAGCCCCGCCCGGTAGTGGAACCCGTTTCGCCGGCAATGCCGCACCGTGGCCATGTCGGTGACGCCCAGCTTATTGGCGAAGACCTTCACCAGCGTGCTCTTCTCCAGCGGCTCCTGCAGCTTCACCTGCATTCCACGCTGCGAAACATCCAGACACGTGGCCCGAAGCTCACTCAACCCGTGCTGCGGATGTTGATACACGATCCGCACGGAGGTGTCGTAGGGCTGCCGTTCCGACTTTCGCTGCTCGTGAAACGATTTCATCGTGGTCCGACAATCTGCTTATCGTCGAACCGCGCGTTTTTGCTTAGCAATTTACTCGTAGGGGATCCACACGACATCCGGGTCCGATTCGCCTGAGAGGACATACGGAACCAGCGTAAGGTCGGCCCGCCGCGTCGCCCGCTTCACCAGCGGCTGATACAGCGGCTGGCCCCGGCTCGGACGCACCGCCATCGATCCCAGGTGGTCCAGAACCGTCACCCCGTCTCTTCGCTGCCGCGGCCGGAACGGGTTGAAGGAAGCAAGGGCGAGATCCGCCGGATCGACGTTCGCCGGCGTTTGAAGCGCATACACCAGCGGCCCGAGCATCACTGCCGCCCGGCCCGCGTAGGACCGGAGGCGAGGATGCGCCGCGATCAGTCTCGGCACGAGTTCGAAGTCCAGCTTGACGCGGTCGCCCGGCTGCCAGGTACGCCGCACCGTCGCGTATTCTCCCGGTCTCGCCGCCACCGCTTCTCCCATCACGGTGACTTCCGCCTTCCCCGTCCAGGCCGGAATCCGCAGGTGCACGGTGAATTCCGCCGCACCGGCAAGCGCCAACTCGATCTCCACACTCCCCTGGTACGGGTAGCGCGTCCTCTGAATGAGGCGGCCGCCTCGCCACTCCACGGCCCCGTCCTCGTAGAGATGCACATAGAGCGCTCCACCCTCACCTTCCGCGTACGCAATCGGCAGGTGGCCTCTTGGAACGCTATTCAAGCGTGCGCGTTCGAGCAACTCCGCCCACTTCGCTTCCCCGGTTTCAAGCAGCCGCGAGAAGGCCCATTGCGCCACCGCCGCGCCGGAACACGCGCGCCCGCAGCCGGCCCGCATCACCGCGCCCGTGATGTGCAGTGACTCTTCCAGCGCCGTGGCGTCGAAGGTGTCGCGCGCCGAAACCGGTACGTTCTTCGCCAGCGGCCGCAGCGGCTCGCCCGTCAGCGCGGTGGCCCACAGCAGGGCGATCAGACAGCGGACACACACCGAGAAATCATATAGGATAGACGGGAACCGAGGACTAACGATGAGCATGTTCTGTTCCAACTGCGGTGCCACCGTTCCGGCCGACAGCCGCTTTTGCGTTCAATGCGGGACGCCGCAGCCTGCAGCCGGAGGCGCTTCACCCGCCAGTGCGGCGCCGTTCGGCGGGTCCGGCGCCGGCGCGCCAGTCTCTTTTGAGTTGCGCCAAGGGCTTAAGTCCGAAACCAGCCGCTGGATCGGCGAGGGGTGGAAGCTCGTGCAGACCGACTTGGGCTTCTTTGTGATCCTCGGTCTCCTCTTCCTGGTGCTCAACAGCGTCATTCCCATTGTGCTCCAGGGGCCCCTCCTGGCCGGCTTCCACATCGCCGCGATCGGCCGCCTGCAGGGACGCCGCACCGATATCAACGACTTCTTCAAGGGCTTCAACTTCTTCGTGCCCACGCTGGTGGCTTCCATCGTGATCGCGGTCTTCTCCACCATCGGCATGCTCCTGTGCATCATTCCGGGATTGGTGGTCATGGCGATGTATCAGTTCACTTACCTGTTCATCGTCGACAAGAAGCTCGATTTCTGGCCCGCCATGCAGGCCAGCCACGCTGTCGTCAAGCAGGACTACTTCGGCTTCACCATCTTCACCGTCGCGCTCGGGCTGCTCAACCTCGTGGGCGTGCTCGCCTGTATCGTCGGCGTGCTGATCACCGTCCCCATTTCCTGGGCCGCGATCACCATCGCTTACCGCGATCTCGTCGGCGTTGAACAGAACGGCTAGCGCTACACTCAGCGCCGTTGGTAGATCACGCGGCCGTCGAACACCGTCATCCGCACCCGGATCTCATGCAGACGCTCCGGAGCGATCCGGGTCGGGTCCTCGGACAACACCACCACGTCAGCCAGCATTCCGGGCCGCAGGATTCCCTTGCGCCCTTCGTCGAAGGACGCGTAGGCGCCGTTTGCCGTGTAGGCCCGCAGCGCGGTCTCTACCGGGACGCGTTGCTCCGGAATCCAGCCGCCCGGCGGCAGGCCGGTGGTGGTGCGCCGGTTCACTGCGTTATGGAGGCCCCGAATGGGATCGACGCTGATCGCCGCCGGCCAGTCGCTCGCGAAAACCAGCCGCGCTCCGGACTGCTCCAACGACCTCCACGCGAAGGCCAGCGGCAGCCGCTTCTCCCCCACCGCCGCCGACCAGACCTCGATCGTGCCCGGGTCCGCGTGGATGGGCTGCATCGACGGCAGCACGCCGAGCTTCGCGAAGCGTGCCACGTCGTCCGGGTGAATTGTCTCGATGTGTTCCACGCGATGACGCGCGTCGCGGCCCGGCCGGCGCACCGCCTCGTACGCGTCCAGCGCCAGGCGCACGCCACGGTCTCCAATGGCGTGCGTGTAGATTTGCAGGCCCATGGCGTCGCACGCCGCCACCGCTTTCTTGAACGCCGATTCCGGCCATGCCAACATGCCCCGCTCACCGGCCTTGTTGGCATAGGGCTCGATCATTGCCGCGGTGTACGATTCAATCACGCCATCCGCCGGAAACTTCACCGCGCCGACCTTTAGCAGGTCATTGCGATGCTTCTTCCAGAGGTCGGCCGCCCGCAGGCAGGTCTCCTCGGCCCGTTCCAGGCCCACCCACATCGCGATGCTCGTCCGCACCGTCAACTCATTCTTCGCCAGCAGTTCCTCGTAGAGGCTCACCAGGGTTTCGTCGCCGGAGGCGTTCTGCATACTCGTGATGCCCAGCGAGGCCGCCAGTTCCAGCCCCTTCCTCATCGCTGCCAGTTGCCTCGCCCGGTCCGGCGGAGGAATGTGCCGGCTCACCAGCCGGGTCGCGGCCTCCTTGAAGGCGCCGGTGAGTTCACCTGTCTTCGCGTCCTTCACGATCTCCCCAAAGCCGTCGAACGCCGTCCCTTTGGTGACCCCAGCGGTCCGCAGCGCCGCCGAATTCGCCCACGCGGAATGCCCGTCGTATGAGCGCAGCCACACCGGCCGGTCCTTCACCACCGCGTCCAGGTCCTCCTTCCGAGGCAGGCCGCCCGGTATGCATGAGTACTCCCAACCCGCACCCGTGATCCAGGGCTGCCGCGGATTCGCCCTCGCGTATTCCACCACCCGCTTCTGGATCTCCCCGATAGAGCACGCGCCGTTCAGGTCCACTTCGAACAGTCCCAACGAGCCCGAAAGGAAATGAATGTGCGCGTCGTTGAAGCCCGGCATGGCGAAGGCGCCCTTCAGGTCGATCGTCTGCTTCGACGGCTCCGCATCGTAACCGGTGATCCGGTTGCCCGTGATTGCCAGCGTGCTCACCCACGGCCGCGCTGCATCGCCGGTCCAGAACCGGCCGTTGGTCAGCAACAGATCGGCGGCGGCAAGCGGCGACGCGTACAGAAGGAGAGACCAGAGAGATAGGATGGTTCGCATGGCGGGTTTCCCCGTAGGGTACAACGTTTCGGCGCGGCGCCTGGCGCTCTTCGCCGCCGCCTCCGCCGCCCTTCGGTTCGCGCCCCTGCCCGCGGTTTCCGTCTGCGGCTTCCACTGGCTCACCGGCAGGATCTGCCCCTTGTGCGGCATGACCCGCGCGCTGGCCGCCCTCTCCCGCGGCGAATGGACCCGCGCTCTCGAGTTCCACGCCCTCAGTCCCCTGGTCCTGGCGGTCGCGGTCGCCGTGTTCGGTCTCCGGCTCCGTTTGCCCGGCGTGAGTTGGATCGCCCTCGCTGCGCTCTTCGCGGCGTACTGGCTGTGGAGGGTGTGAGCGCCCGGCCGGCTTGCGTTGAAGCTAGTCCGTCTCCAGGTCCACCCGGTCAATCACGCCGATCACGGCCATGTCGATCGGCGAATTCGGACGCCCCACTGAGGTCATCGCGCTGTAGCCTTCCGTCGCCAGCAACACGCGGTCCCCGATGCCCGCGTCCACCGAATCGAACGCCACCATCGCCACCCCGCGATCCGTACCGTCCAGGTTCACCGGTTGCACCAACAGGGCCTTGCGGCCTTCATGGCTGGCATGCTTCTGCGTGGCGACCAACTCGCCGATGACTCTGCCGATCAGCACTTACTTGCTCCGCTTGACATGCAGTTCGTCGACGATTCCAACAATCGTGTTGTCGGCCGGGACCTCCACCGGAAGGAACGGAAAGCTCGATTCCTTTCCCCGGCACCAATAGATGAGTTCTCCCGCGCCCGCTCCCACGCAGTCCGTGCAGATCAGTTGCTTGCCCACCGGCGCACCTTCCGGCGTTACCGGCTGCACCACCAGCAGCCGCTGTCCTTCCAGTTCGCGCTGCTTCACGGTTGACCAGACCCGGCCGATCACCCTGCCCAATTGCACCGCGCGCCTACCGTTTCTCGTCCAGACTCACGTTGTCGACGATCCCGACGATCGCCATATCAACGGGCCGGTCCTTGCAGCCCTCCGCCATGCGCGCCGAGCTTCCGGACACCAGAATCACCGTTTCGCGAAAACCGGCGCTCACCGTGTCCACCGCGATCACGTAGCCGGCCTCGTCGGCGCCTTCGGGCGAAACCGGCTTCACGATGAGCAATTTCTTCCCCTCGAGCCGCGCGTCCTTGCGCGTCGCCACCACCGTGCCTACCACGCGGCCGAGTACCATTCGAAACTTACTTCCCGCCCGCCGCCGAATTCGTCTTGCCGATCGGCAGTACGTCTTCAAGGCTCGGATGCGGACGCGGAATCACGTGCACCGAGATCAATTCGCCCACGCGCCGGGCCGCCGCGGCACCGGCGTCCGTCGCGGCGCGCACGGCCGCCACGTCGCCGCGCACCAGCGCGGTCACGTAGCCCGATCCGATCTTCTCCCAACCCACCAGCGTGACCTTCGCGGCCTTGACCATGGCATCCGCCGCCTCGATCATCGCCACCAGGCCGCGGGTCTCTACCATCCCTAATGCTTCACCCATTACGCCTCCCGTTCAGTTAAGCCACACCGCGTGCCCGCAGTGCATCCTCCACGAGCGCGATCAACTCCGCCCGCGTCACCTCGAACTTTTCATTGGCGCCGCTCACATCCTCGGCCACCACCGGACAGCCCGGCTCCACACCGGCGCGCGCCTTTACGCCGTACCGGGTGCGCGAATCGAAGAGCTTGTTCACTTCCTCGCGAGGCAGCAGCGTGGGACCTCCCAACAGTTCCGCCACCAACGAAATCCGCGCGTAGTGCTCCACGGTCTCCATGCGGAAGAACGCCTTCCACACGTCCTCGCCGTAGCAAACCGCCCCGTGATTGGCCATCAGGATCGCATCGTACTTCGGGATGTAGGGCAGCATCGGATCGGTCAGCGCCTGTGTGCCCGGCAGCCCGTAGTCGGCCAGCGGAACGCAGCCAAGCCCGATGATCACCTCGGGCAGCAGCGCCATGTTCAGCGGCCGGCCTGCGGCGGCGAAACCCGTCGATACCGGCGGGTGCGCGTGGACCACAGCCTTCACATCGGGCCGGAGCCCGTACACCGTCAGGTGCATGGCGATCTCTGAAGTGCGCTCCTTGCGCCCCTCCAGCTTGTTGCCCTGCAGGTCGCAGACGATCAGGTCGTCCGGGTGCATCATCCCCTTGCTCACGCCCGTGGGCGTGCAGAGCACACGGCCCTCGTCCAGGCGGATGGTGATGTTGCCGTCATTGGCCGCCACCCAGCCCTTCTGATAGACCAACCGCCCGATTTCGACGATGTCCTGACGATATTCCCGCTCGGTCTTTGCCATTCCGGAACGCTCATTGTATCAGAGCACGCCAACTCACCCGCTGCGGATGCCGCCGGCGTTTACGTGCGTTTCTTCGCCAGCAGGCGGCGCGCCGCCGCGGCCACCGAGGGCGCCGTGAAGCCGTACTTCTCAAGCACTGCTTCCGGGGTGCCCGATTCGGCGTAGGTGTTGTCGACGCCCAGAAACGCCATGAAGCAGGGATGCTCCTCGGCCACCACCTGCGCCACGCGGACGCCCAGGCCGCAATCCCGAAGGTGCTCTTCGGCTACCAGGATCGCTCCCGTCTCGCGCGCCGCCTTCGCGATCGCCTCGCGGTCAATCGGCTTCACGGTGTGGATGTCGATCACCCGCACGGACACGCCTTCCGCTTCCAACGTCTCCGCCGCACGAATGGCTTCCGCCACCAGCAGACCGGTAGCGATGATGGTCAGGTCGCTGCCCGCCACCAATTCGATCGCCTTGCCGATTTCGAACTTCTGACCTGCCGTGTAGATCACCGGAACCTTCGCCCGACCGGCGCGGATGAACACGGGCCCCATCATCGCCGCGGCAGCCCGCACCAGCGCCGCCATGGACACCTCGTCGGCCGGCGAGATCACGGTGAAGCCGGCCAGCGACCCGGCCAGAGAGAGATCCTCGATCGCCATCTGCGACGGCCCGTCCTCGCCGATCGAAATCCCCGAGTGGGTCCCGACGACCTTCAGATTCACGTTCGGAAACGCAGCCGTCACGCGCAACTGTTCGAAGCCTTTGTTCAAGACGAAGGCCGAGAAGCTGGAGACAAACGCGATCTTGCCGCTCGACGACAATCCCGCCCCGATTCCCACCATGTTCGACTCCGCGATACCGCAGGAGAAGAACCTCTCCGGAAACTCCTTCGCGAACAGGTGCGTGAACGTGGACTTGGAAAGATCCGCGTCGCATACGACGACATTCGAATTCTCCTTGCCCAACTCCACCAGCGTCTTGCCGAAGGCCTCGCGCGTCGCCGCGCCCATCTTCAATTCGTGTTTCGTTTTCGCCGCCATGTGCGTTCTCCTACGCGAGTTCCTTCAATGCCGCTTCCACTTCCGCCGCCGACGGCGCCACGCCGTGGTATTTCGGGTTGTTCTCCATGAACGACACGCCCTTGCCCTTGACCGTGTGCGCGATCATCGCCGAGGGCTTGCCCTTCGTCGCCGCCGCTTCCGCGAAGGCGCCCTGCACCGCCGCGATGTCGTGCCCGTCGAACTCGATCACATGCCATCCGAACGAGCGCCACTTCTCCGCGAGCGGCTCCAGCTCCATGATGTCCTTCACAAAGCCGTCCAACTGGATCTTGTTGTAGTCGACGATCGCCACCACGTTGTCCACCTTGTGGTAGGACGCGAACATCGCCGCCTCCCAGATCTGACCCTCCTGAATTTCGCCGTCACCCAGGATCACGTACGCCCGCGCGGGGCTCTTGTCGAGCCGGGCCGCCAGCGCCATCCCGATACCCAGCGACAGTCCCTGCCCGAGCGACCCGGTTGACGCTTCGAGCGCAGGGATGAAGCGCACATCCGGGTGCCCCTGGTAGATGGACCCCAACCGGCGCAGGGTCTTGAGTTCTTCCACCGGCGTGTAGCCACATTCCGCCATGGCCGAATAGAGCACCGGCGCGGCGTGGCCTTTGGAGAGGATGAGACGGTCGCGCTCCGGCCACTTCGGATTCGCCGGATCGTGGCGGAGCACGTCCCAGTAGAGGGTGACCATCAGTTCCACTGCCGACAGCGATCCGCCGGGATGCCCTGATTTGGCGGCTCCCGTCATTTCGATGATGTCCCGCCGGATCTTCCGGGCGATCTGTTGCAGTTCCTGAACGTTCTTTGTTTTGGTCATGGTTGGGAGGGACTGAATCCTCAATGTATCATGCGGTATGCCCGATCAAATTCAGACCGTTGTCTACTTCTCCGCCGAGATTCCGAACAAAGTGGGCGAGGGCGCCAAAGCCCTGGACGCCCTGCGCCAGGCGGGCGTGAACCTCACCGGCTTCTGGGGCTATCCCGTGGGCCGCAAGGCCCGGCTGGACATCGTGCCCGCCGACGCGAAGGATTTCCCCAAGATCGCCAAGAAGGCCGGCCTTATCCTGACCGGCAAAGCCACCGGCTTCTTCCTCAACGGCGAGGACCGTCCCGGCGTTGTCGCAGACGTGCTGGCGAAGCTTGCCGCCGCGGGCATCAGCGCCCGTGCGGTACAGGCGGTCTGTGCCGGGGCCGGCCGGTACGGGGCGTTTCTTCAGATTGATCCCGCCGACCTGCGCAAGGCGAAGAAGGCGCTCGGCGCTTCTTAACTGAGCAGCGCCGCCGCGGGCTTGGCGAAGTAGGTGAGGATCACCTCCGCCCCCGCGCGCCGGATCGCCGTCAACGATTCGATCATCGCCCGGTTGCGGTCGATCCAACCGTTGGCGGCCGCCGCCATGATCATGCTGAACTCGCCGCTCACCTGGTAGGCAGCGATGGGGACCTGGAAGCGTTCGCGCGCCGCGTGAATCACGTCCAGATAGGGCATGGCGGGCTTCACCATGATCATGTCGGCGCCTTCCGCCAGGTCCAGTTCAATTTCGCGCATCGCCTCGCGCGCGTTGGCGGGGTCCATCTGGTAACTCCGCCGGTCGCCAAACTGCGGCGTAGATTCCGCGGCCTCGCGGAACGGCCCGTAGAAGCAACTCGCGAACTTGGCGGCGTAGCTGAGGATGGGCGTCTGCTGGTAGCCGCCCTGGTCCAACTTCTGCCGAATCGCGGCCACGCGTCCATCCATCATGTCGCTCGGCGCCACGAGGTCCGCGCCGGCCTGTGCGTGTGTCAGCGCCGCCGCGGCTAACCACTCGAGAGTCGCGTCGTTGTCGACGTCGTTGCCTACCACCTTGCCGCAATGGCCGTGGCTGGTGTACTCGCAGTTGCAGACGTCGGTGATCACCACCAGGTCGCGGACCTCCGCCTTGATGGCGCGGATCGCCCGTTGCACAATCCCGTCGGGATCGTAATTGCCGGAAGCCACCTCGTCCTTCGACTCCGGGATTCCGAAGAGAATCACACCGCCGATTCCGAGCTTCCTGACCTCGGCGCACTCCCGCACCGTCTCGTCAATCGACATCTGGTAGTTACCGGGCATCGACGAGATTTCGCGCCGCACTCCTTCGCCCGGGCACACAAACAGCGGCAGCACGAACTGCGACGGCTCCAGCCGCGTCTCCCGCACCAGCCGCCGCAGCGGCTCGTTGGCCCGCATCCGTCTCATGCGCTGTATCGGAAAGGACATATGAGGACATGATAATCTCCTTCCGCGAACCGGGAGCGCGCGGGCTCGCGCTAGGCGGCGGACGACAGGATTTCATTCGCGGAAGGCTTCCCGCGGCGGGAGAAACGGATGGCTCCGTCGGGCCCGATCAGGTACACCGTGCGCTTCACGATCAGGCCATTGGCGTGGTACAGCCGGCTCACCGCCTGCCCGGCATCGACGAGCAAAGGAAACGGAAGCCCATACTTCTCTCGAAACCGCGCATGGCTGCGCGCGCCTTGCGGATTCACACCGAAGGCCACAGTGTTTCGCGAGGCCAGGTCGGGCCAGCGCTCTCTCAACTCGCAAAGCTGCCTGGTGCACACGCTGGTGTCGTCGCCCGGATAGAACACCAGGATCACGTTTTTCCCGCGGAGCGCGGAGAGGGCCACGCTGCGCCCCTGCTCATCGGGGAGGGTGAAATCGGGTGCGGCGGCGCCGGCCGGCAACGGTTCGGAAAACAGCCAGGAGAGCACGGGTATGATTGTAGGGTAATCAGCCGCCGTGCACACTCATCATCATCCGGTGCGTACCGGTAAAGTCCTTCGCTGGAGCCTGGGCGCGACCGTTGTCTTCGTGCTCGTGGAGGTGCTTGCCGGCGTGCAGGCGCAGAGCCTGGCGCTGCTCTCCGATGCCGGGCATAACTTCACCGACGCCCTGGCGCTGATGCTCGCACTGCTGGGTGTGTATTTCGGGGCCAAGCCCGCCGACGAGCGCAAGACGTTCGGGTACCAGCGCGCCGGCGTCCTCGCCGCCTTCGTCAACGCCCTGGCGCTGCTGATCCTCTCCGCCTACATCGCCTGGGAGAGCGTGCACCGCTTCCGGCAACCGCGCGAGGTGGACGAGACCACGATGTTCATCGTTGCCGGCCTCGGATTGCTCCTGAACGCGTCGATCATGTGGGGCCTGCGCGGCCACCACCAGCACGACCTCAACGTTCGCGCCGCCTTCCTTCACATGCTGGGCGACGCATTGGGGTCGGTTGGAATTCTGGTGGGCGCGTGGATGATTCGCGAGACCCGCTGGCTGTGGATCGATCCCGCCCTCTCGCTGATCATCGCAGCGCTCATCGTCTGGACGGCCTGGGATGTGCTCCGGGATTCACTCAACATTCTGCTCGAAGGCCTGCCGCGGGGAATGCGCCTGATTGCGGTGGCCGCCGCGGTGCGCCGCGTGGAAGGGGTGCTCGACGTACATGACCTCCACATCTGGAGTCTGGGCTCAAACGCTCACGCGCTGAGCTGCCACGTACTGATCGACGACATGCCGCCTTCGGAAAGCGGCGCCATTCTCGGCCGAATCAACGACGTCCTGTGCTCGCGCTACCAGATCCACCACACCACCATTCAGTTCGAGCACCAGCCGTGTTCCCTGCAGGATGAACCCTGTTCGATCGCCGATCCGCACGCGCACGGCCACGGGCACTAGACAGGCTGCTGCCGCAGCACCTGCACGAACTCCCCGATCACACGGAACGATTCGTCCGGATCCAGTAGCCATGGCTCGTACTTCGGGTTTAGCGGCTCCATGATGATCTGCTCGTGGGACCAGCCTTCGTCGCTCTGGGACTTCCGGCTACGGTACCGCTTGATGGTCACGGCGCCTCCGCCCCGCGAGGTCCCTTCCATCTCCACCAGGAGGATCTTGCCTTGGCGCGTACCGCCGCCCGGTTTGCGAAAGACGCACAGGCTGCCCGAAGGAATGTCAGGCTCCATGGAATCGCCTTCGACGTGGGCGACGAAGAGATCGTCACGGGCGGCCAGGTGCGGGGGCGCCGGCGCCCAGCCTTCGGTTTCCACGTCCTCGTCCCGGCCAAACCCGCCTGCCGCCGCGCGCAAGGACCAAACGGGAAGACTTGGCTCGGCGTGACGGTAGAACAACCGTTCGAGGGTGTGTTCGAGCGGGCCGCTCCTCGCCGCTGCCCGGGCGCCCAGGCGCAGCACATTCGATAGCGACCCCTCCAACTCCTCGAGCACCGCCTCGCCGCCCTTGTCGCGGACTTCGCGCCGCAGATCGGCTTCGAGGGCTTCGACAACTTCGAGGTCTTCGTCGTCGACCAGGCCCGACCAGTCTTCTACCAGCCGTAGCGCTGAATCGCCCGATTTCGGATCCACCACCAGCACACCGACGGTCTTCGGCTCACGCCCCGGCCAGTGGAGTTCCAGCAGCGAATAAAAAGGCGCGCCGACGACGAGCATGGTCACGATTCCGGACGGCCGCTAAGGCAAAGCCGCGTAGTAGCCGTTGCGGGCTCTCACTTTCACGTTCGGGAGATTGACGTCTACTCTAACTCTTCGGAAGATTTTCGCGGAGTCTGTGTCATTCGCTTCCGGAATGTAGCGAAGGATGTACTGCGTGGTGACTTCGCCAGCCACGTCCGCAACCGCCTTGAACAAGCCCTGGGCGATCGCCGCCGCGTAGCCGCCGGTTCCTACGGTGAGAGCGTAGTTGCCCGCGTCCTGCGGCTTGGACAGGTAGCCGGAAACATCCTTGTAAACGTTTTCCAACGGATAGACCACGCGCCCGCCCGTTTCGTCGGCCAACCGGACCAGCGTCGATTCGCCCTCGGAATTGAAGCCGAAAGCCTTGGTGCTCACCGCGTACACCGTCACAAGGTTGCGCTGCGCCAGTTCCACGACTTCATTGAGGGACTTCTTGCTGGCGTTATCGTGCCCGTCGCCGATGACGATGAGGATGCGCCGGGGCTCGATCGGCTCGCCCTTCACCAGGTTGCGGCTGGTGCACGCCATGTACACCGCATCGAACAGCGCAGCGCCGCCGCCGGGCTTCAGCTTGCGGATCTTGTCCAGGAGTTTCTCGGGGTCGTCGGTGGTGTTCACCGCCACCTCGGCGTCGGTGGAATACGTGATCAGATAGCCGCTATAGCGCTTGTCGCCGCCGGGCATCAAGGTGATCACCAGTTCCTGGGCGGCCTCCAGGAATTTCTGCCAATGCAGGCGCTGGGCGTTGCTTAAGTCCAGCAGGAATCCCACCACCACGGGCTGCTTCTGTTCGCGCGTGAAGTAGGAGATCCTCTGCTCCTTGCCCTCGTCGAACACTTTGAAGTCTTTCAACTCCAGGTCCGAGACGAATCGGCCCTTGTCGTCGGTGATCGTCACCGGAACGATGACTTCGTTCACCGAAACCTTGATGGCCGCGGGTTGGGGCTGGGCGGCATCCGGCGGCGTCTGCGACAGCGCCGCGGACACCGGCAGTAAAGCAAGAACCGTGAGCAAACGACCCATGTGAGAGAAAACCCTGCCTCCATTATACGGGGCCGGAGGCGGCCCGGTTACGGATATCCTGAAACGTGACCTCGCCGCTCCCCGGCTTCGAATTCTTGAAAGCCCCGGCCGTCGACCGGCCGTTCGACAGCCCGGATTGGGCCTTCGAAATCAAGTACGACGGCGTCCGTGCACTGGCGAGTTCGGACGGACAGCGGACCGTGCTCTCCACCGCCGGCAGGCCGAGCCGCATGGGTTTTCCCCTTTTGGAGCGCGCCATCGCCCAGGCCCTGGGTGGCATTCCGGCGGTGATCGACGGTGAGATCGTGTGCCTGGACCGGGAAGGCCGCCCCGATTACCGCGCCCTGTCACGCCGCCGCGACCGTGCCCATTTCATCGCCTTCGACCTGCTTCAACTGAACGGCGAAGACCTCCGAACTCTTCCCTGGTGGGAGCGGAAACGCCTGCTCGAGGACATTGCCGGCGGAAACCCATGGCTCGGTTACGCGCGGCATGTCCGCGAGCGCGGCATCGCTTTCTACGAGGCCGCGTGCAGCCACGACCTGGAAGGCGTGGTCGCCAAATGGATGCACGGCCCCTATGTGCCCGGAGCAACGCCGCCCGCCTGGGTGCAAATCCGCAACTCGCGGTACTCTCGCGCCCGGCGCCGGTCGCGCTAAGGTGAGAGCGGTGTCGAAACGAGAACGATTGGAGCGTTTGAGCACGCCGCGCGGCGTGATCGCCGCCTTGGCCGTGGACCAGCGCAGGAGCCTCCGCCGCATGATCGCGGACGCCGCGGGTGCGCCTCTGGAGCAGATCTCCGGCCAGCGACTGGCTGCCTTCAAGTCGGCGGTAACCGCGACGCTGACGCCACGGGCCAGTGCTGTGCTGCTCGATCCCGAGTATGGCCTGGACGCCGCCCGCCGCCGCGCGCCCGGCTGTGGACTGCTCTTGGCCTACGAGATGGATGGCTACGAGAACCCTCGGCCGCACCGCATGTTGGCGCTGCTGCCGCGCGAGTCCGTCCGCCGCCTGAAGGATCGGGGCGCCGACGGTATCAAGATCCTGCTCTCCTACACGCCGCACGGCGACCCGGCCGCCAACGATGAGAAGAAGGCCCTGATCGAACGCATCGGAAACGAATGCGCGGCCCAGGCGCTGCCCTTTTTTCTGGAGCCGGTTGGCTACGACCCGGGCGGCCTCGATCCGCACGGTGTCGAATACGCGCGCCGCAAGACGGAGATCGTGCTCCGGTCGATGGAGGAGTTTGCGCGGCCCGAATATGGTGTCGATGCCTTGAAGGTGGAGTTTCCCGTGAACGCCGCCTTCGTCGAGGGAACGGCGGTTTTTTCCGGAGAGCGCGTCTGGTCAAGAGAAGCCGCCCTTGAGGCTTTTCGCGAGGCGGACCGTTTGGCGGGCCGCGTTCCCTACATCTACCTGAGCGCCGGGGTGAGTGCGCGGCACTTCACCGAATCCCTGAAATTGGCCGCGGCAGCGGGTGCGCGGTACTCGGGCGTGCTCTGCGGCCGCGCCACCTGGCAGGACGGCGTCTCCCTTTTCGCGAACCAGGAATCCGCGGCCTTCGAGCGGTGGCTGGAAACGGAGGGCATCCGCAACATCGACGCCGTGAACGAGTGTCTGCGCGCCGCCACGCCGTGGCACGAGCGATGGGTGGAAGGGGTTCGCCGGACTACTTCTTCGCCGGCGGCCAACCCCACGCCCGCAGAATGATCTCAAAGATCGCCGTGTTCGGCAGAAAGCCGCGCACCGCTTCGGCGCCCGGACCGGTGGCTGCCACGATCACTTCCTCAGCCGAATGCGACCCGTCCACCTTCAGGTACTTCAGGTGCGGCGGGTCCTTCTTCGCCTTGCCCTCGTTGCCTTTTTTCCACTCGTCGTAGCCCTCAAGCACCGGCTTGTCCTGCGGCCCGGAGACGACGCGAAGGTCGAAGGAGTGATCGGCGGTGAAGAGCAACAGCGTCTCGGACGGCTTGGTGATCGCGGCGATGTCGCGGATCAGCGCGTCAAAGGCGACCAGCCGGTCCAGTCCCGCCTTCGGATCGTCGGTATGCGCGTCCGATTCGATCATCAGGAAGTACCCCTTCGGGTTCTTCGAGAGCAGTTCGATGGCGCGCTTCGCCGCCGCGCTCAGATCCACCGCGCCGTCCACGACGATCAATGGCCGCTTCTCATCCACAGGCGCCGCCGCCAGGCTGGTGTAGACGGGCCGCCGCGCGGCGGCCGCCCCCGCGTCGGCGTCCTTGCCTAGCGCCTTGACGTCCTCCCAAATCCGCTTTCGCCCAGGCCCATAGAGGAAATCGACGCCGTCACCAAAGCGCGGCGTGAACAACTGCAGGAAGATCTCGCCCCACTTGCGGCGGTCGTTCGCATGCGCGTAGCAAGCGGCCGGCGTGGCATCGGTGATGGTTACGTTGGACATCACGCCGGTGGAAAGACCGCGCTCTTCGGCGTACTCGAGCAGGGTCTTCAACGGCGTGCCGTCCTGCTTGCCCCGAACCGTGTCGGCGCCCTGGCTGATGACGCCGTTGTGGGTCTTCTGCCCGGTGACGATCGCGGTCATGCCCGCCGCCGAATCGCTCACCCAGTTCTTCACCGGCGAGGTGTCGGAGAGGCCGATGTGCGGCCATGACTGCACGAACAGCTTCTGGGGCGCGCTGTGGCCGTGAATACTGGCGGCGTTCACGGTAGAGACGCCAGCCGCGTCGGCCAGAAAGAGAATGACGTTTTTCGCGCGGGGCGAGGAGCGCTTCTTCTGCTGCGCGGGCGCGGCGAGACACAACACCGCCAGGGCGAGACAAAGTTTTCGCATGGGGATCACTTAGTGTAACGCCTACCTCGCCAAGCGCGCGCGCAGCCATTCCACCAACCGGGTCTTGTACATCCTCGCATCGTCCGGCCGCTTCTCCCAGCCCTCCACACCATGGCCCGCGCCTTCGAGCGTCAGGAGATCGCACTCGACACCCAGTTCGCGAACCTTCTTCTGAAAGTCCACTGACTGGCTGTGCGCCACCGACTTGTCCTCCGTGCCGTGAATCAAGAGCACGGGCGGCATACCGCGCCGCACGTGCGTGACCGGAGACGCGGCGGCCAGGCGTTTTTCCGCCTCCGGCGTCAGTTCCGTGCCCGCGAGCCCCATGAATTGGGCGATGTTCTCCGACAGCTTGCCTTGCCCGCGAGCGCGCCCCAGCAGGTCGTGCGGGCCGTAAAAGGACACTACACCCTTGAGCCCGAGCTTGCGCGCGCTCGTCGCCGCGATGTACGAGACGATGTGCCCGCCGGCGGACTCTCCGACGATCGCCATCCGCTTTGCGTCCGCATTGAACGTGCGTGCGTTCTTCCGGATCCATCGGATGGCGGCCTCGGTGTCCTCGATCGCCGCCGGAAACGGGTGCTTCGGAGCCAGCCGGTAGTTGATCGAGAACCAGGCAAAGCCCGCGTCGGTCAAGGGCCCGAACAGCGGCTTCACGTATGTGGTCTTGGAGCCCGCCACGAAGCCGCCGCCGTGCACGATGATCACCGCGGGATGCGGGCCGGGACCATCCGGAACCCAGGCGTCGAGCGTAAGGCTTTCGCCGCCCGGCCGCGCGAATTCGATGTCCGTGCGCATCTGGCCGGCGTGGAGCGCGCCGGCTAACAAGAGGAGAGGAGCGATTCTCATGGGTGGTTTACTCACAGCCGATGGGCTGACCGGGCGGAATCGTGGTGGAGCGAGGCGCGGCGAAGTCTTTGGGATTCTCGTCGAAGCGCTTCAGCAAGTAGAGAACGAAGGCACGATGAGCGGACGTGGACGGCGCTTTGAATGCCGCGCGCACGGTCTCCAATGCCGCCAGCGCGTGGCCGCGCGCCTGCGGGGCGGCCCCGTCATCGGAAGCCAGCGCCATCAGGTGACGCACGGTAGCGAAGGCGGCGACGCGCTGCAACTCGCCGGCATAGCCGGTTCGGGTGGGCGCCAGCACCGTCGCCTGCAGCACGGCCTTCAACACTTCCTCGAGCGAAGGGTTGGCCGCGTCGCGCGCGTGATACTGCACCAGGCGCGCCGCGCGCTCAGGGTTGAGGAGCAATGACAGCGTCAACTCCGCCGCCGCCTCGGCCGGCCCGAGGGCATCGAAGGTCAGTCCCGTGCGATGCCGGAAGCTCTCGCGCGAGCGCTCATAGCCTTCGGCGCGCGGCGGCAGGATCTTCAGGAGCGATTCGGGAAGGGCGAGCTGCTCGGGCGCGAGAGCCGTCAACAGCGCCTGCAAGGCGCGCCGCTGCTCCGCGGGTGCGACGATGGCCGGCTGCATCTGGCCGTCACCGCGCAGTGCGTACCGGTAGTTGAGCCCGCCGATCGACTTCGCCGCCGCTTCCAACTGGTACCGGTGGCCCAGGTAGAGCGGCACCAGTGTGTCTTCCAGGTTCGACAGAGGCATGCCGAGCCGGATGTTGCGCTCACCGAAGCGCGCCATCGCTGCCGCGCGCACGTCCATCATGCGCTTCAACTCGTCCACCGCGTTGGCCCCGCTGTCCCACAGATGCGATTCCGGATGCGCGCTGCCTAACGGCCGTGAGTCGTCGTCGCTCAGGAAGTAGAGGCCCCGCCGATGCGCGGCGTCGAGGATCGCGTTCAGGCTCGTGCGTTCGTCCGCGCCCTCGGAGAACTCCCGGTAGCCCCAGTCGATGGCTACTTTGTCCCAATCGCCGATGCCGGTGCCGTAGGCGTCCGAGAAATCGGGCGTGCCGCCAGTGAGTTTGATGTAGGGGTGCGGGTAATCCATCACGCTCGACCGGTTGCGCGTGCTCGCGGCGTAGTTGTGCGAAAGCCCGAGCGTGTGTCCCACCTCGTGCGCGGAGAGCTGGCGGAGGCGGGCGAGAGCCATCCGCTCCATCGCCGGATCGAGTGGCTTGCCCGCCTCGTGCGGCGCAAGAAAGGCTTCTGCGATCAGGTAGTCCTGCCGCACGCGCAGCGAACCCAGGGTCACGTGGCCCTTCAGAATTTCACCGGTCCGGGGATCGCTCACGCTGGCGCCGTACGACCAGCCGCGCGTCGAACGGTGCACCCACTGAATGACGTTGTACCGGACGTCCATCGGGTCGGCGCCCTCCGGCATCAGCTCCACTCGGTAGGCGTTCCGGAAGCCTGCCGCCTCGAATGCCTGCGCCCACCAGCGCGCGCCCTCGAGGAGCGCCGACCGCACCGGCTCGGGCGTGCCGCGATCCAGGTAGTACACGATGGGCTTCACCGGTTCGCTCACCGCAGCCGACGGGTCCTTCTTCTCCAGGCGGTGCCGGTTGATGAAGCGTTTCTGGATGGGTTCGGAGATCGGGGTGGAGTAGTCGTAGTAGCTGCGCCCGGAATAGCCGGCGCGCGGGTCGAATGCGCGAGGTTTGTATCCGGGCGGCGGAAGTTCGATGAACGAGAGGTGTTGCCGGAGCGTGATCGCTTCCGGCGTCGGCGTCACGTCGCGAACGAACCGGCCCGGGTCATCGCCGGCGAAGGTGAGCGTGGCCTCGATTTCCGTGTTCTTTGGGAAATTCCTGGTGCGGGGCAAGTAGATGGCGCTGCGCGAAGCGTCCAGACGGAAGGTCCCCTGCCGCGCCTGTTGGATCGCGCGCGCTACCCCGGCCGCGTCCCGCAGCGCGAAGCCGGTCAGGTCTACCAGCAGCCTGCCCGGCTCTTCCGCCTCCACCGGGAAACCCCAAAGCGCGGACTGTGCGAACGACTCCTGGACGGCCCGCCGTTCATCGGCGTCCGCCGACGTGGCCCGGTACTCGTAGTTGGGCTGGATCAGGAGGACCTTGTTGCCCACCCGTTCGAATCTCACGATCCGCCGCCCGGACAGGCGTCCCCGGTCGAGGCCGATATCGTTGGAGCCGAGGCCGCCGGGCAGCGAATCGACGTAGAGAAACTCCGTGTCGAGCTTGTCGATCACCAGCCAAAGCTTGCCCGCCTTGGCGTCCCAATAGAGCGGAAAGTAGCCGGGCAGAGCCTGGAACCCCGCGGTCCTTTCGGCCACCGTAGCCGCCTGGGCCGAGAGCACGAAGGTGAGCAGCAGAAGGAAGTAGCGCATGGCAAGATGGCACATTGTCGCATGCACGAGCGAGGCGCTGTCATCGCGCTGTTATCGAACTTGCGCTGGACCCCCCGATTGCGTCAATCTAAGAGGTTTTCCGCACACCGAGAACCTCATGAGGGTCAACGTCCTCTATCACGATCACTGCTTCGACGGCGCGGCCTCGGCCGCTTTCTTTAGCCGTTTTCTCGAAGACCGGCTGCATCCCGGCGCCGAGTTCCGCTTCATCGGCATGGCGCACAAAGCGGACCAGCTCTTCGACGACCGCGACTTCGATGGCGACGTGAACGCCATCGTGGACTTCAAATACTCCCCCGACCCAAGGCTCACCTGGTGGTTCGACCACCATCAAAGCGCCTTTCTCCGGCCGGAGGATGCCGAGCACTACCGGCGCGATGCGAGCGGCAGAAAGATGTACGACCCGTCGTTCCGTTCCTGCACCGGCTACATTCGCGCGGTGACGCGTGAGAAGTTCGGCTACGAAGCGACCGACCTCGAGGAGCTGGTGCGGTGGGCCGACATTATCGACGGCGCCAAGTACACCGACGCGAACGAGGCGGTGCTGCTCGGCGAACCGGCGATGAAATTGACGCTCATCATTGAGGCGGCGAAGGGCTCGGAGACCGTCCACCACATTATCCGGGCGATGCGGATCAAGACGCTGGCGCAGATCATCGAGGAGCCGGCCATGCAAGAGGTCTACCGTCCGTTGCACCAGCGGCACCTGGAGTCGATTGACCTCATCGGCGAGACCGCCACCTGCGAGCGGGGCGTGATCTACTTCGACGTGAGCGGATACGACCTGGAGGGATACAACAAGTTCGTCCCGTACTACCTGTTTCCCGATTCCACGTACACGGTATCGATCAGCAACGCCAGTTTCCGGACGAAAGTTTCGGTGGGCTCGAATCCGTGGGCGAAGGAAGAGCCGAAGCACAACCTGGCGACGATCTGCGAGCGTTACGGTGGCGGCGGACACGCACGCGTGGGGGCGATCAGCTTTCCGAAGGGTGCGCTGGAGGAAGCCCGGCGCGCGGCGGCCGAGATCGCCGAGGAGTTGAAGCGCTAGATCGGCTAGCATGAAACCATGCTGGTTCTGACCACCCCGAACATCGAAGGCAAAGCTATCTCACAGTACTTCGGTATTGTGAGCGGCGAAGCGATTCTCGGTGCGAACATCTTCAAGGATTTCTTCGCCGGCATCCGGGACATCGTCGGCGGCCGCTCGGCTTCCTATGAGAAGGAGTTACGGCGGGCCAAGGAAATCGCGGTGCAGGAGATGATCGAGCAGGCCGCGCAGTTGGGCGCGAACGCGGTGATCGGCGTGGATCTCGACTACGAGACGATCGGAGAGCGGGGCAGCATGCTGATGGTGAGCGCGAGCGGCACGGCCGTGCTCTACCGCTGATCAGTAGCCCTGTTCGCGAAGGTCTTCGACGGTCCGCTGCGGGCGGCGCTCGAGGGTGGCGAGCATCTTCTCGACGTACTTCGCCAGCACATCGACTTCCAGGTTGACGCGGTCGCCGTGACGCCGCTGGCGGAGCGCGGTCTTCTCCACGGTAGTGGGAATGACCGCTACGGCCAACTCCGGCCCCGCGAGCGACGCGATGGTCAGACTGATGCCGTCGATGGAAATGGAACCCTTGTAGACCAGGTAGCGGTCGATCTCCGGCGGGACGCGGATCTTCAGCCACCAGTTGCCGGCGCCCAAATCCTCCAGGCCGACAAACTCCCCGGTCGCGTCGACGTGCCCTTGGACGATATGGCCGCCGAACCGGCCCCCGGGGGAGAGCGGCCGCTCGAGGTTCACCATCGCGCCGGTGCGCAAATCACCCAGGTTGCTGGCGCGCAGCGTTTCCGGGGACACGTCGGCGGCGAAGGAGTCCTTGCGAAGCTCGACGGCCGTCAGACAGACGCCGTTCACTGAGATGCTATCGCCTTCCCTCGCATCGCCGAGCACGGTTTTGGCGCGCACCCGCAGCCGTGAACCCGCGGCGCGCGGCTCGATGGTGTCGATGGTTCCCACTTCCTCGATGATCCCGGTGAACACTCAGCGCTCCTTCACCATCCAGGCTTCGACGGCGAACTCGTCTTCGGTGATCTGGTGCAGCCTGACGTCCCGAAACCGGATGGCATCCACCCGGCGGCGGCGGCCGGCGCCACCCGCCACAGGCAGCGATTGC
>DALYJJ010000022.1:33669-59780 GCA_031969915.1 Bryobacteraceae bacterium
GAGAATCTTCGGGGCGTAATAGAAGAAGATCTTGTCCACGATGCCCGATTCGAGCGCCGCCCAGTTGACCTTGCTGCCGGCTTCGATCATGAGCGAGAGATAGCGGCGCGCGGCAAGGGCTTTTACCAGGGCGGGGAGGTCCGTGCGGCCCCCCGTTCCGTCGAGCACCAGGATTTCGACGCCGGCATCCGTAAGCGCCTTTCGCCGCTCGCTGGAGGCCGCCGACGTGGTCACCACCAGCAGGTCGTCTTTCGCGCTCCGAGCCATGCGGGAGCCGACGGGCATGCGCAGTTGGGAATCGAGAACGATGCGGAGCAGCGGGCGCTCGCGCTCATAACCGCTGCGGTCAGTGAGCAGCGGATCGTCGCCCAGCACGGTGCCGATGCCGGTGAGGATGGTGTCGGATTCGTGGCGGAGTTGCTGCACGTGGGCTCGGGCTCGTTCGCTGGTGATCCAGCCGCTGTTGTCCTCCGGAGCGGCGATCTTGCCGTCCAAGGTCACCGCGGATTTCAGCGTGACGAGCGGCAAGCCGGTGCGCATGAAGTGAACGAAGGGCTCGTTGATCTGCTCGGCCTGGGCGGTGGCGGTGCGGTCGATTTCGACGGCGATACCCGCTGCGCGCAGACGTTCGAATCCCTTACCCGACACCAGGGGGTTCGGGTCCTGCATGGCTGCGACCACACGGTTGACGCCCGCGGCGATAATCGCCTCAACGCAGGGGCCGGTGCGGCCCTGGTGGGAGCAGGGCTCCAGCGAGACGTACAACGTCGCACCCTTGGCGGCCGGGCCCGCTTCGGTGAGTGCGATCGCCTCGGCGTGCCGCACACCCGAATAGGTGTGAAATCCACGGCCAACCACGGCGCCGTCTTTCACCACCACCGCCCCGACCGCCGGGTTGGGGCTGGTTTGACCGATGCCGCGCCGGGCCAGGGCCAGCGCTTCGCGAAGATACTCGGACGGCTCGCTCATTGTTCGAAGAGGGATTCGATGAACTTTTCGGGATCGAAGGGGAGCAGGTCGGCGGCTTGTTCGCCCACCCCGATATAGCGGATGGGCAGGTTGAGTTCACGGGCGATGGCTATGACCACCCCGCCTTTGGCCGTCCCGTCGAGCTTGGTCAGAACGATGCCCGTAACACCGCTGGTTTCGGTGAACTTGCGCGCCTGTTCCAGACCGTTTTGGCCGGTAGTGGCGTCGAGCACCAGCAGCACTTCGTGCGGAGCGGAGGGAATGACGCGCGACGCGGTGCGGCGCATCTTCTCGAGTTCAGCCATCAGGTTTTCTTTGGTGTGCAGCCGGCCCGCGGTGTCGACGATGACGTAATCCACCTTGCGGGCCTTCGCGGCGTGAAGCGCATCGAAGAGCACCGCGCTGGGGTCCGAGCCCGTTTTCTGCCGGATAACCTCGGTGGCGGTGCGATCGCCCCAGATCTCGAGTTGTTCTATGGCGGCGGCGCGGAAGGTATCGCCGGCGGCAAGCAGGACGGTCCGTCCCTCGCTGCGGAAACGGCCCGCGAGTTTGCCGATGGTGGTTGTCTTTCCTGAGCCGTTCACACCCACGATCATCACCACCGCCGGAGGCTCGGCCACGCGCGGCACGGGGCGTTCGCTGGCCTGCAGCACCTCCAGCAGGTACTCGCGGATCAGGCCCTTCAGCTCGGAGGCGTCGCCCACCAGTTTGCGATCCACGCGCTGGCGGATGCGCTCCAGGATCTCCGACGCCGTGCGCGGGCCGATGTCGGCGGTGATGAGGGCGTACTCCAGTTCGTCGAGGAGATCGGAATCGATCTGCTTCTTGCCAGCGATGACATCCTCGACCTTGGAAACGAGGCCCGAACGGGTCTTCTCAATGCCCTTCTTGAGACGCTCGAGGAGGTTTGGCTCCTGCTCGGTGGAGCCAAAGAGGGTTTGGATCATCTGCTACGATTCTAGCGTTCTAGGCAGGTAGACGCATGCGATTTCCACGCTCCAGCGGCATTCTCCTTCATCCCACTTCGCTTCCCTCGAGCCATGGCTGTGGCGATCTGGGGCCGGAGGCGTACCGTTTTGCGGACTGGCTCGCGGGCGCGGGCCAGCGGTTGTGGCAAGTCTTGCCGCTAGGGCCCACCGGCTACGGGGATTCGCCGTACCAGTCCTTTTCAGCGTTCGCGGGGAACCCGCTGCTGATCAGCCTGGAACTCGTGGTCGAGCGCGGTTACCTGGATCGCCGCGACCTCGCGGACGCCCCGCTATTTCCCACCGATTTCGTCGACTATGAAGCGGCCTACGGATACAAGCTACCTCTGCTGCGAAAGGCCTCGGCGCGGTTTCGGGACCGGGCGGGTTCGACCGACCGGGAAGTGTTTGAGGCCTTCTGCAAACAGCACGCCTGGTGGCAGGACGACTACGCGCTCTTCATGGCGTTGAAGGAAGCCCACGGCATGGTGGCGTGGCCGCGTTGGGACCGGGCGCTGCGAGAGAGGGATCCCGGGACGCTGGAAGCCGCGCGCCGGAGGTTCGCCACCACGATCCAGGAGCACCAACTCCAGCAGTTTGCTTTTTTCGAGCAATGGGCCGCGCTGCGCCGCTACTGCCAGAAGCTGGAGATTCGGCTGATGGGAGACGCGCCGATTTACGTCGCCCACGACAGCGCCGACGTGTGGGCCAATCCGCAGTACTTCCACCTGCGGGAGGACGGCAATCCGGCGCTGGTGGCGGGCGTGCCGCCCGATTACTTCAGCGCGACGGGCCAACTGTGGGGAAATCCGATTTACCGCTGGGACCGGCTTGCGGCGGACGAATACCGGTGGTGGATCGAGCGGCTGCGCGCCGCCTTCGCGCTGGTGGACATCCTTCGGGTGGATCACTTCCGCGGTTTCGAAGCGTATTGGGAAGTCCCGGCGGGCGAAGAGACCGCGGTGAATGGCAGGTGGGTGAAGGGGCCGGGTGGAGCGATGTTCGAGCGGGCGCAGAAGGCGCTGGGGCTGTTGCCGATCGTCGCCGAGAACCTGGGAGTGATCACGCCCGAGGTGGAGGCGATTCGCCATAAGTTCGGCTTCCCGGGCATGGCGATTCTGCAGTTCGCCTTCGGCAACGACCCGCAGGGTCCCGATTTTCGCCCGCACAACTATCCCCGTGAACGCGTCGCGTACACGGGCACGCACGACAACGACACGACGCTCGGTTGGTGGACCAGCTCGGCGGAGAGCGACAGCACGCGCAGCGCGGCGGACATCGAGAAGGAGCGCGCGTTCACCAAGGCGTACCTCCACATCGGCGGAGACCAGATCCAATGGGCGTTCATTCGCGCGCTGATGGCTTCCGTTGCCGACACGGTGATCTTTCCCATGCAGGACGTGATCGGCCTGGGCACGGAAGCGCGGATGAACCTGCCCGGCCGCCCCGCGGGCAACTGGCGCTGGCGGATGCGGGACGATATGCTGTCACCTCAGGCACAACGAAGGCTGAAGGAACTGGCCGTCCTGTACGAGCGGTAGCGCCGCTGGGAGACGCATGGAAAAGCCCCGTTTGAACTTTTGGCAAATCTGGAACATGAGCTTCGGCTTTCTCGGGATCCAGTTCGGCTGGGGACTGCAGATGGCGAACATGAGCTCGATCTACGAGTACCTCGGTGCGAAAGCCGAGCAGATCCCGATGCTGTGGCTGGCCGCGCCGCTCACGGGTCTGATCGTGCAACCGATCATCGGGCACATGAGCGACCGGACGTGGGGGCGGTTGGGCCGCCGGCGGCCGTACTTCCTGGTGGGCGCCATCCTCAGTTCCCTGGCGTTGATCGCCATGCCGAACTCCTCGGCATTGTGGATGGCGGCGGGTCTGCTGTGGATTCTCGATGCCTCCATCAACATCAGCATGGAGCCGTTTCGGGCGTTTGTCGCGGACCTGCTTCCCGAAGAGCAGCGCACGCGCGGATTCGCCATGCAGAGCTTGTTCATTGGGCTCGGCGCGGTGATCGCTTCCGCCTTGCCGTGGCTGCTGCAAGGGCAGGGAAGCACCGAGGCGGGCGCCATTCCCTGGAGTGTGAAGCTCTCTTTCTATGTCGGCGCGGCGGCGTTTTTCAGCGCTGTGCTGTACACCATCGTGACCACCAAAGAGTATCCGCCCGACGATCCGGAAGAGTTCAAGAAGCGCAAGTCGGAGGGGTTCGGGGAGATCCTGCATTCCATCGGGGCGATGCCCCGCACGATGCGGCAACTGGCACCGGTCCAGATCTGCACGTGGCTGGGGCTGTTCTGCATGTGGCTCTATTTTCCGGTGGCAGTGGCGAGGAACGTCTTCGGCGCTCCGGACACCGGTTCGCCGCTCTATGCGGAAGGCGTGGCTTGGGGCGGGCTCTGCTTCTCGATGTACTCGGCGGTGTGCTTCGCGTTCTCGTTCGTGCTGCCCGGTGTGGCCCGGGCGCTCGGCCGGCGTACAACGCATAGTCTCTGCCTCTCGGCGGGCGCGCTGGGGTTGCTTTCGGTCGCCGTCATCTCGAACAAGTACCTGCTGCTGGTTTCGATGGCGGGAGTGGGCATCGCCTGGGCGAGCACGCTCGCCATGCCCTACGCGATGCTCGCCGGCTCGCTGCCAGCCGCGAAGACCGGCGTGTACATGGGTATTTTCAACTTCTTCATCGTGCTGCCGGAGATCGGCGCCTCGCTCGGTTTTGGGTGGGTGATGGCGAACGTGCTTGGCAATAACCGGTTACTGGCGGTGGTGGCGGGGGGCGCCTTCCTTCTGCTGGCGGCGCTGCTCGTGCAACGAGTGAAGGAGGCCGAAGCATGACCCGGCGCTTGCTCATCGCGCTGATTGCGGCTCTCGCGGCCCAGGGCCAGGAACTCGCAGTCCGGTTGGACTCCCTGGCCGCGAACCGGCCGGGCTTCATGGGTGCGGTGTTGGTGGCGCGGGACGGGAAGCCGATCCTGATGCGCGGCTACGGCAAAGCGAACCTGGAATGGGACATTCCAAACACCCCGAAAACCAAGTTCCGCCTCGGCTCGGTGAGCAAGCAGTTCACCGCGGCGGCGATTCTGGTTCTGGAGCAGCAGGGGAAACTGCGCGTCGAAGATCCGATCTCGAAGCACCTCGCGGACACGCCGCCCGCCTGGCAGAACATCACCATTCACCAGTTGCTCACACACACCTCGGGGATTCCCAATTTCACCGCGCAGCCGTTCTACCAGACGGATATGACGCTCCCGGCCCCGCGGCGCACGTTTTTCGGCGTGAAGGGCATACCGCTGCGCTTCGATCCGGGCACGAAGTGGGAGTACAGCAATTCGGGCTACGGGTTGCTCGGCCTGATTGTCGAGTCCGTGTCGGGCATGAGGTACGCGGAGTTCCTTCGCAAACACGTGTTCGATCCACTGGGGATGAACGACAGCGGCGAAGAGCCGTTGGTCGATTTGCTGCCGCACCGCGCGGCCGGCTATAGCCGGTTGAACGACCAGTATCGCAACGCGACGTACGTCCATATGTCATGGCCGCTCGGCGCGGGTTCGTTGTACTCGACTCTCGAGGACTTGCTGAAGTGGGACCGGGCTCTGGACACTGCTGTGTTGTTGAGCGAAGAGTCGCGCCGAAAGATGTTCACGCCGGTGCTAAGCGATTACGGATACGGTTGGGGTGTGCGGGAGGCCGGCGGGCGGCGGATTCAATCGCACAGCGGCGGCATCAATGGATTCAGCACGCACCTGGCGCGGTATCCGGGCGACCGGACACTGATCGTGGTGTTGAGCAACGTCGAGAACGCGCAAGCGGGCCGCGTGGCTGCGGACCTGGCGCGGATCGTTTTCGAGGCGCCGGAGAGATAGCATAGGCGGCATGCCGTCCCGCCGCCGCTTTCTCCAAAATGCCGCCGCGATGAGCGCGGCTTCCCAAGCCGAGCCCGCCCAGAGCGGTTTCGCGCCAGCGGGTGCGCCACGGAAGCTCTCCGAGAACCTGTACGTCTTCGAGGACACCTGCAACGTTTACGTGGTCCGGGACGGCACGCGGTGCGTGCTCATCGACTTCGGCTCCGGGAAGATCCTCGACCACCTCGGCGCGTTGGGCATCCGTGAGATCGACTGGATCCTGCACACCCACCATCACCGGGACCAGTGCCAGGGCGACAAGCGCGCCGCTGCGCGCGGGTTGAAGATCGCCGTGCCCGCTCACGAAGCGCATCTCTTCGCCGACGCCGAGAACTTCTGGCGCAACCGGCGTGTGTTCCACCTCTATTACGTCCGCAACGATTTTCAGACGCTCACTGAAAACGTTCCCGTCGCACAGCGGCTCACCGACTATTCGACATTCCGCTGGAGGAATATCGATTTCTTCGTCCTGCCCACGCCCGGCCACACGCTGGGGTCGATCACGCTGCTGGCCACGGTCGACGGGCGGCGCACGGCGTTTTCCGGGGACCTGCTGTTCGCGCCCGGCAAGATCCTGAACCTTTACGACACGCAGGTGAACTACGCCGGCGCGGAGGGCATCAACTTCGGCCATTTTTCGCTGGCCCGGTTGCGAGAGCAGCGGCCCGCTCTGCTGTGCCCTTCGCACGGCGCGCCGATCCCGGATCCCGACGAAGCCATGAACGCCACCATGCGGAACCTGGACGCCTACTTCCGCTTCCAGAACGGCGGCGAACCGATGGAGTTCTTCCGGCCGCACGTGGTGAGCCCGCACCTGATCGCGCATCATCTGACCGAGTCCTCGTTCTACACGATCGTCAGCGACAGCGGCAAAGCGATGTTCATCGACTACGGATCGGCTTCCAACATGACGTTCCGCGACATGCTGAACGCGACGCCGGTGGACGACCGCATCCGGTTTCTGGAGCATTCCATTCCGCTGCTCAAGCGCGAGTTCGGGATGAAGTCCGTGGACGTCGCCCTGCCCAGCCACATTCACGACGACCACATCAACGGCTTTCCCCACCTGAAGCGTCATCACGCCACGCGAATCTGGTGCCTGGACAACATGGTGGACATCTTCGAAAACCCGCGGGGCCAGAATCTGGGCTGCATTCTGGGCGAGCCGTTTCGAGTGGACCGCGCTTTCAAGCACGGTGAGCGATTTCGCTGGGAGGAGTTCGACTTCGAAATCACTCACTCGCCCGGCCACACCGAATATCAGATGGCGCTCTTCACCGTCATCGACGGACAGCGCGTGGCTTTCACCGGCGATGCGTTCTTCCCGCCGCAGCAGGGGCGGACCGCACTCCGGCACAACCTGATCTTCCGCAACGACGTGACGAGCGAAAGCCATTTGCGGTCGATCCGCAACCTGATCGAGCACGAACCGGCGGTGATTGCCCCCGGCCACGGCCGGCCGTATCCGGTGGACCGGAGTCTGCTGGACGCGACGGAGGCGGCGTTCCGCAAGCAACGCGATCTGTTCCACGACCTGCTGCCCGAGGGGGAGGTGGATTTCGGCTTGAGCCCGAGTTGGGTCCGGCTCTATCCCTACCAGATGCTGGTCCGGGCCGGCTCGAGGCAGCGCCTGGAAGTGCGTGTCAATAACCTTGGCCGTGAGGCGATGAAGTTCGAAGGCGCACTGGTGGCGCCGAAGGAGTGGACGGTGAGGCCGGGAGCGGTTCGTGTCGCGGTGCCGGCGGGCCGGACGGCGGCCACGGCGTTCGAGATCAGCGTTCCCGCCGGCTGGCGGCCCGTGTCGCCCCGGTTTGCGATCGCTCTCGACGTGCAACGCGACGGCCGCTATCTCGGGCAGATCACGGAGGCGGTGGTGGAGATGGGAGCGTAGTGCGCGACGGCGAATGGGTCATCGCCGGTTATTTTGTCTACGCGGCGGTTCTCGCCGGGCTGCTTCCGATTCGCGCAGACATCGCCCTGACCGCGCAAGGTCTGAACGGGCTGCTGCTGATGGGCCTCGGCCTCGTCGCGTGGCTGGCGCGACGGGAGCGCTGGCGGCTTTTGCGCGATCTCTACGCTTTCCCGCCCATGCTGCTCGCCTATCGCGAAATGGGCTGGTTCGCCCAGCCGCACGCGGACTTTCTGTTGGAGAAGCAGTGGGTGATCTGGGACCGCGCGTTGCTGTACGGCCTGCGGCTGAAAGAGGCAATCGAACTGTTTGGGCCGGCGCTGCCCAGCATCCTGGAGATCGCCTATTCGCTGGTCTACACGCTTTCGGCGTTCTCGGTTGCCATTCTGTACGCCTGTGGCAGGCGCGAACGGACGGGAGCTTTCCTGTTTACGTTCCTGCTCGCGATCTTCGCCTGTTACGCACTGTTCCCGTACTTTCCCTCGGAACCTCCGCGGACGGTGTTCCCGGAGAGCGACCTGCCGTCACACGACACCGTTTTTCGCCAGTTCAATCGCGCGCTGTTGGGTGGGTATGGCATTCACACCAGCGTGTTCCCGAGCGCCCATGTCGCCGGGGCATTCGCGGCCGCGTTCGCGCTTCGGCGCCTGCTCCCCGAAGTTCGCTGGCCAGGGCGGCTGCTGTTGGCGCTGGCGGTGTTGATTGCGACGGCCACGGTGTATGGACGCTACCACTACGCGGTGGACGCGGCTGCCGGGTTCGGCGCGGCCGTGTTCGCAGAAGCGCTAGGAAGACGACGAGGCCGGAGGCTTGCTGTCTGAGCTCTTGGTTTCCGTCTTGGTCTCCGCCTTGGGAGCGTCGGAGGACTTTTTCTCGGCGGCTTTCGAGGAACCGCCGCGCGCGTAGTCGGTGATGTACCAGCCACTCCCCTTGAACTGCAAGGCGGGCGCGGACAAGATGCGCTCCACCGCGCCCCCGCACTTGTCGTGCTGCGTCAGGGGGTTGTCGGAGAACTTCTGCATCACTTCGAAGATGTCGCCGCAGCCGGCGCATTTGTATTCGTAAAGAGGCATCGTCTACTGATTCTTCTTGGGTACGTTCAGCGGCGTGAGCAGGTCCGAGGGGGCCTTCTTATCGCCGCCCACGGGCTCGGGCTTGGCCGCGGTGGGGTTGCCGGCTTGCACGGTTCCGCCGCCCAAGACCTCGAGCGCCCTCTTCAGCAAGAGGTCCTCCGTAGGTTTCTTGGGCTCTTCCGCGGGGGCCGGCGCCGCGCCATCCGTGTCGTCGTCCGCATCGGGCGCGTCCTGCACTTCCGCCACCTGGTGGTTCGGAGTGACGGCCACGTCCTGGATCGCCTTGCCCGAAGGCGAATAGTATTTCGCCACGGAAAGGATCACCGCGCCACCCTCGTCGGTGAGTACCGGCTTGCGCAGAGCGGCGTCACCGTACGTGCGCTCGCCGACCACCGCCGCACGCTGCGCATCGAGCAACGCCGCGGCGGCGATTTCAGCCCCGCGCGCGGTGCCCCGGTTGGTGATGACGACCAGTTGATCCTTGAAAACGACGTTCTGCGGAACCGCGGCGAAGTCCTGGCGCGCCACCTTTTGTCCCTGCAGGTACGTCAGCACGCCCTTCTCCACGAAGAGATTCGCCAGGGCCGGACCCTCTTCGTTGTCGCCCGCCGCGGCGTGCCGAAGGTCCAACACCAGTTTCTTCATTCCCTGTTTCTGCAGAGTGGCGATGGCCGCCGCGATCTCCTTCGTCTTGCCGGATTCGAGGCTCGCCGCCCTGATGTGGCCCACGCCGCCGTCGAGCATCTTGGCGCTCACCGCCGGGTACTTCACGGCGGCGCGGCTCAGCGTGATCTTCTGAGGCTCCGGCCGGCGCACGCGCAGCACTGACAATTCCACGTTCGTGCCGGGCTCGCCGTGCAGAAGCAGGTCCGCGTAGGCGAGGGGCATGTCCTTGGTGGAGATGCCGCCGATGCTCTCAAGCATGTCCCCGGTGCCGAGACCGGCCTTGTCCGCCGGCGAGCCCGGGATGGCGTCCACCACGCCGACGTAGCCGAAGCGCCGCGACAACAACAGGCCGACGCTGCCCTTCATCGCGTCTTTCTTCTGGAACTGCTTGTACTGCTCGGGGTTCAGGTAGCTGGCGTAGGGATCGAGGGACTCCAAAAGGCCGGCGACGGCGCCCAGAGTCACGTTCTTCATGTCCGGCTCTTCGACGTAGTCGCTCTTGATGCGCGAGATGACCTCGCTGAACACCGAGAGGTGCTTGTAGGGTTCACCGGCCGGTGTACCCGCGCCGAGCATGGCGCCGAGAAGCAGGAGAACCACCAGACACGTCGATAACGTGACCACAAACAACTTCAGTCGACTGTTCATAGGGAGCCTCGGGGGCCAGATGACCACAGTATATCAGACGGATCAGAACGGCTTTTGACTACAAAAACCGAAACAAACTCTAACCTTAGCGCGCCGTGCGGCGTCTATACAGCCTATGCAGTTGCGCCTCGGGGACCCCGCCGGTCGCCGTGCTATTCTTGAGTCACACTAGGGGCGTGTACATGCGCTTTCGCACCATCGGCACAACGCTGTTGGCGGTTTCGCTAGTGTTGACTTCCGTGTTCGCGCTGCAGCGGCGAGGGTTTCGGGAGTTCATGGAAGAAGAAGACAATCCCGCCCCGATTCCGGTGGATGCGAACGAGAAGACAGAGTTTGTCTTCGCCCGGCTGCGCTACGCCTCGGAGCGTTTTGGTTGGGGCCGGGGCTCGTGGTCAACCGACTACCCGAAGGCGGACCGGCAGTTCGTTCAGGGATTGCGCCGCTTGAGCCGCGTGCACACGCGGTCGGTCGAGCAGGTGGTTGACCTGGACTCCAACGACCTGTTCGATTATCCGTGGATCTACGCCGTCGAGGTCGGCCACTGGGCGCTGTCCGACGAGCAAGCAGCCAAACTTCGGGAGTACCTGCTGCGGGGCGGCTTCCTGATGACCGACGATTTTCACGGCACCCTGGAGTGGCAGGTCTTCATCGCCAGCATGGGCCGCGTATTTCCTGATCGGCCGATTGTCGATCTGCCCAATGCGGACGCTGTGTTTCACGTCCTGTACGACCTGGATGAACGGTTTCAGGTGCCGGGCATACAGTACTTCTACACCGGGCGAATCTGGGAGCGGGATGGTGTAGATGCACAGTGGAAAGGAATCTACGACGACAAGGGGCGGCTGATGGTCGCGATCTGCCACAACATGGATCTCGGCGATGCCTGGGAGCACGCCGACCATCCGCAGTACCCGGAGCGCTATGCGTCATTGGCCTACCGGGTCGCGATCAACTACATCATCTATTCGATGACGCATTGAGTGGGGTCGTACAAACAGACGGATGTTCGAGTTCCTGTTTAAGTATCCGGCCGCGGTCTTCGCCAAGGGAAAAGTGGTTCTCCTGGGCGGCTGGCCCATTTGGGTGCTGCTCTTGCTGGCCGCGGTTGTGTGCGCGGGGCTGGCCTGGATGGCGCTGCGGCGGGAGTTGCTGCTCTCGAAGGCGAAGCTGGCGGCGGTTCTCGCACTCCAGATGCTCCTGGCGGGCGTCCTTCTGATCCTCTTATGGCGGCCGGCGTTACAGGTCTCCACGCTCAAGCCGCAGCAGAACATCGTCGCGGTGGTCGTGGACGATTCGCGGAGCATGGGACTGGTGGAAGACGGCGTCACGCGCAGTGCAGCGGCCAGGCGGGAATTGGACGGCAGGCTGGTGAAGGGCCTTTCCGAGAAGTTCCAGGTTCGCCTGTACAGCGTTGCCGAGTCGCTCCAACGGATCGACAAGACGGCGGCTCTGCAGGCGTCGGGGACGTCGACGCGCCTGAGTGAGAACCTGAAGACGCTGATGGCCGAGGCGGGCACGCTGCCCATTGGCGCGGTGGTGTTGATGAGCGACGGCGGCGAGAATTCGGGTGGCATCGACCTGGAGACGACGGCCGAGATCCGGCGGCGGCGCATTCCGGTACACACGGTCGGGTTCGGGCGGGAGCGGTTCGCAAAGGACCTTGAACTGAGCGATGTGCAGGTGACTCCCCGGGCGCTCGCCGACTCCCGGCTGAGCGCTCAGGTCACACTACGCCAATCGGGCTTCGAGGGAGCGGGCGCGAAGATCACGGTGAAGAGCGACGGCAAGACCATCGCGACGCGCGGCGTAGAGATTCGCGGCACGCCGCAGCAGACGGAGACGGTTCTGCTCAACGCGGGCGTAGCCGGGGCGAAGTCACTGAGCTTTACGGTGGAGCCTCTCAACGGAGAGGAGAACAGCGGCAACAACACTCTCACGCGCATGGTGAATGTGGAAGCGAAGAAGCCACGTGTGCTCTACCTGGAAGGTGAGCCGCGATGGGAGTTCAAGTTCATCCGCCGGGCGATTGAAGAGGACCGCAGCCTGGACCTGGTGACCATCCTCCGCACGACGCAGAACAAGATTTACCGCCAGGGCATTCGCGATGCGAAGGAGTTGGAGCAGGGGTTCCCGGCGCGGCCCGAGGAGTTATTCGCCTTCGACGGGCTCATCATCGGCAACGTGGAGGCCAGCTACCTGACGCCGGCGCAACATGAATTGGTGAAGCTGTTCGCGGACCGCCGGGGCGGGGGAGTGCTCTTCCTGGGCGGACGCGCGGCGTTGGGCGACGGCGGCTATGGCAAGTCGGGGCTCGCCGAACTGCTGCCCGTCACGCTGCCCGCTTCGGCGGGAACGTTTGAGAGGGAGCAGGCTCGGGCGGAGTTGACCTCCGCCGGGCGGGACAGCATCGTCTGCCGGCTGCTCGAAGATCCCCAGAAGAACGCGGACCGCTGGAAGCTGATGCCGAAGATCGCGGACCTGCAGGAGGTCGGAGCGCCGAAGGCGGGTGCGGTGGTGCTGCTGGAGGCCGATAGGGATGGCCGGCGGTCGCCGCTGCTGGTGACGCAGAACTACGGACGCGGGCGGGTGGCGGTGTTTGCCACGGGCGGCAGTTGGCGCTGGCAGATGAGCCAGGAGAGCAGCGATCAGTCGCATGAGATTTTCTGGCAACAGATGCAGCGATGGCTGGTGAGCGAAACGCCGGGCCGCGTGGTGGCGTCAACGCCGCGGCAGGTACTGGAAGACGAGCCGCGCGTGCCGCTGCGGGCGGAGATTCGCGACAAGTCGTATCAGCCGGTTTCGGATGCGCGCGTGGAAGCGCGCGTGGCGGGACCGGGCGGCTTTTCCCAAGTGGTGGAGCTTCGGCCCGATCCGCTGGCGCCGGGCGTCTACGTGGGCGAGTTGACGACGGAGAAGGGCGGGTCGTATCTCGCCGAGTTCGCCGCCCGCCGCGGTGAAGAAGAGTTGGGCCGGGACGTGATGACATTCCTGCGGCAGGATGGGGTTGCCGAGAATTTCCGCGCCGAGCAGAACCGGGACCTGCTCGAGAAGCTGGCCGAGACCACCGGCGGCCGCTACTGGAAACCTTCGGATCTGGCCGCCCTGCCCGAGCAGGTGAGTTACTCAGAGGCGGGCATCACGATTCAGGAAGCGCGCGACCTTTGGGACATGCCCATCGTCTTCCTCTTGCTGCTGACGATTCGCGCCGCGGAGTGGCTGCTGCGCAGGAAGTGGGGTGTGGTGTGAAGTGGATCGCGATTGCGCTGCTGATGGCCGCGGCGCCCGTTTCCGCGGCCACATATTACCTGACGGTGGCCGGCTTGGGCGGCGAAGCGGAGTACGAGCAACGTTTCAGCGGGTGGGCGAAAGACATCGACAAGGTGCTGCGGCAATCGGTGCGCGATGGGCGCGTGGTGACGCTGTTCGGTGCCGATGCGACGCGTGAACGGGTCCGCGCGGCGGCGGCGGATTTCGCCCGGGAGGCGAAGCCCGAGGACGCAGTGGTGCTGCTGCTCATCGGCCACGGAGGCGTGGATGGCGAGTACAAGCTGATTCTTCCGGGGCCGGATTTGACCGCAAACGAGATGGCCGCACTCCTGGACCGGATTCCGGCGCGGCGCCAGGTAGTAGTGAACATGACAAGCGCGAGCGGCGCTTCGGCCCTGCCGCTGCGGCGCGAGGGGCGCGTGGTTGTAACCGCAACTAAGAGCGGCACACAGAAGAACGCGGTGGTCTTTCCCCGATACTTTGCCGAGGCGCTGCGCGACGGCTCCGCGGATGCGGACAAGAACGACGCGATCAGCGTACTGGAAGCGTTCCGGTACGCGGACGCCAAGACGGCCCGGTTTTATGAGTCGCAGAAGCGGATTGCCACCGAGCAGGCGCTGCTGGAGGACACCGGCAAGGGCGAGGGTGTGCGGGTTCCTTCGCCGGAGAACGGGCAGGGGCTTGTCGCCGCCCAGGTGGCGCTGTTGCGCATCGGTGAGGCCCAGTCGGCGGCGCGAACACCGGAGAAGCAACGGCTGTTTGCGCGGAAGGAAGAACTGGAGAGGGCGATCGACAGCCTGAAGTATCAGAAAGCGGCGATGCCCTATGACGACTACCGGAAGCAAATGCAAGGATTGCTGATGGAGTTGGCGAAGACGCAGGAGGCGCTCGACAAATGAGATGCGCCTTCTCATGGCTTCTGTTCGCGGTGGTGTGCCGGGCCGGTACGCCGGAGGATTGCTGGAAGCTGCAGCGTCTTGGGGAGTGGGAGAAGGCGCGGCCCTGCTTTACGGCCCTGGCGGCAAAGGGCGATCCCTATCTCAAGGCCGAAGGGCTGTGGGGCCTGGAACAATACCAGGAGGCGAACGATTCATTTCGCGCCGCGGTGAAGATGAAGGACAAAGAGCCGCACTACCGGGTCCGCTGGGGCCGGCTCTTCCTGGAGCGGTACGTTCGCGATGAAGCCGCGAAGCTCTTCGAGGAGGCGCTCGCGCTTCGCAAGGAGTATCCGGCCGCTTTGATCGGCGTGGCGCTTGTGGCTGCGCAAGGGTTTGAACAGAGGGCCGTGGAGGCCGCTGAACAAGCGGTGAAGCTGGACCCCAAACTGGTGGAAGGCTACGAGGTGTTGGCCAAGCTGGCGCTGGAGGACGGTAACACAAAACGGGCTGCGGAAGAGGCGGACAAGGCGTTGGCCATTTCCGGCGAGGCGCTGGAAGCGCTGGCCGTGCGCGCCACCATCGAATGGATGAAGCAGCCCGACCCATCGCCCGCGACCACGCCGGAATGGATCGCACGGGCTCTCAAAATCAATCCCCGTTTTGGAGAAGGCTACGCGCTCGCGGCCCATACGCTGGTGATCAACCGCCGGTACGAGGAAGGCATCGCGTTCTACCGCCGCGCGCTGGAGCTGCATCCGCGCTTGTGGGAAGCGCGCACGGACCTGGGCATCAACCTGATGCGCCTGGGGCGGGAAGGCGAGGCGCGGCAGCACCTGGAAGCCGCTTACAACGCCGGTTACCGCAGCGCGCCCACGGTCAATACACTGACCCTGCTCGACAGCTACAAGAATTTCGTTACCTTCGAAACCAGGCAGAGCATTCTGCGGCTGCATAAGAAGGAGGCCGCGCTGCTGCGGCCGTACATGGAGAGCGAACTGCTGCGCGCGATCGGCACGTTCGAGAAGAAGTACCAAACCAAGCTCAACGCGCCGGTGCAGCTTGAGGTCTATCCCGACCACGACGATTTCGCCGTCCGCACATTAGGCATGCCCGGACTGGGCGCGCTCGGCGTGACGTTCGGAACGGTGGTGGCCATGGACAGTCCTTCGGGGCGCCGGCCCGGCTCGTTTCACTGGGCGAGTACCCTGTGGCACGAGTTGAGCCACGTGTTCGTGCTCACGGCGACCAAGCACCGCGTGCCGCGTTGGTTTACGGAAGGCGTAGCGGTGCACGAGGAAACCGCGGTGGATCCGGAGTGGGGCGACCGCCTGAACCCGGAGATCATTCGCGCCATTCAGAAGAAGCGCCTGTTGCCCGTGGCCGATCTGGACCGCGGCTTTATCCGTCCTTCCTACCCGAACCAGGTGATCGTCAGCTATTTTCAAGCGGGCCGGATCTGCGACTACATCGCGGAACGTTGGAACTACGGCAAGCTGTTGGAGATGATGCGGCTGTTCGGAGCGTCGAAGAGCACGCCGGAGGTGATCCAGACCGCGCTCGGAATGGCACCCGAGGCGTTCGACAAGGATTTCCTGGCCTGGGTGGAGAAGCAGACCAAGCGCACGGTGGATGGCTACGACGAGTGGATGAAGCGCTACAAGGGCGTGCTGGAGAGCGTGAAGCTCAAGATGCACGATGTCGTGATCAAAGAGGGCTTGGCGATTCGCGACATCTTCCCCGAGTACGTGGAAGCGCGGAGCGTGTACGAGGTGGTGGCCGACGCGTACCTGGCCAAGGGCGACAAGAAGTCGGCCATGGCTGAACTGGAACGTTACGCCCGCGCGGGCGGCCGCTTCCCGGAGACGCTGAAGCAACTGGCCGCGATGCAGGAGGAGGCGGGAGACCGCAAGGCCGCCGCCGCCACGCTCACGCGCATCAACTATGTGTATCCGGTGCAGGGCGAAGATCTGCACCGGAAGCTGGGTGAGTTGTGGCTGGATCTGGGCCAGCCGGATCGGGCGCTGGTGGAGTTGCAGGCGGCGCTGGCGTCGAAGCCTCTCGATCCCGCCGCCGCGCACTTCCGCCTGGCGCAGGCCTACCACAAGCTCGGACGCGTACAACAAGCTAAGGACGAATTGTTTTCGGCCCTCGAGGCCGCCCCCGGCTACCGGCCCGCTCAGAAACTGATGCTGGAGCTCGAGTCAGCCGCCCCCAGGAAACCGCAATGACCACCGTTTCTCAACTAGACACCGCGGAGTTGAAGTCGCGGATCGATCGCTTCCAGCAGGTTCAGGCGAGCATCGTCGAACAGGTCCGGCGCGTAATCGTCGGACAGGATCAGGTGCTCGAGCAGGTGATGATCGCCCTCTTCGTGGGCGGCCACTGTCTGATTACCGGCCTGCCGGGAACGGCCAAGACGCTCCTGGTCCGGACCATGGCTCAGACCCTTGGGCTGGTCTTCAAGCGCATCCAGTTCACGCCGGACCTGATGCCTTCCGACATCACCGGCACGGACATCATTGAAGAAGACCCGGGCACCGGACGCCGCACCTGGACCTTCGTGCAGGGGCCGATCTTCGCCAACATTCTGCTGGCGGACGAAATCAACCGGACCCCGCCGAAGACGCAGTCGGCGCTGCTCGAAGCGATGCAGGAGATTTCCTGCACGGTGCGCGGAAATCACTACCGGCTGCCCGCGCCGTTCTTCGTGCTGGCCACACAGAACCCGATCGAGTTGGAGGGCACGTACCCGTTGCCGGAGGCACAACTCGACCGCTTCCTGTTCAACACCGTCCTGGACTACCTGCCCGAGGACGACGAGCTGCGGGTGATCGGATTGACCACCACCACCGCCGTGGCGCGACCCGACCCCGTGACCACCGCGGAAGAGATCCTTAGCTTCCAGCAACTGGTTCGCATGGTGCCGATTGCCGAACCGGTGGCGCGGTATGCGGTGCAACTGGTTCGCGCGACCCGTTACAGCGACGCGAATGCACCCGACTTCGTCAAGAAGTACGTGAATTTCGGCGCCAGCGTACGCGGCGCACAATTTCTGGTGCTGGCGGCGAAGGCGCGCGCGCTGATGCACAAGCGCTATCACGTCACCTACGAAGACGTCACCACGCTCGCGACCCCGGTGTTGCGGCACCGCATTCTGCTGAACTTCCAGGCGGAGAGCGAGCGGCTGACGCAGGACGATATCGTGAAGCGGCTGCTCGAACGCATGCCGCCGCCGAAGGCCTGACCGCTATGCAGCAGCGCTTCCTCGATCCGTCGATACTCGCCTCCATCTCGAACCTGGAGCTGGTGGCGAAGACTGTCGTCGACGGGTTTGTGGCGGGCTTGCACCGTTCGCCCGACTTCGGTTTCAGCCAGGAGTTCGCCGAGTACCGCATGTATTCGCAGGGCGACGATCTGCGCCACGTCGATTGGAACGTGTTCGCGCGCACCGAGCGCTGCTATCTGAAGCGGTATCGCGGTGAGACGAACACGCTGGTGACGGTGCTGCTGGACGCGAGCGCGTCGATGGCGTTCACTTCGCATGCGGTCACCAAGTTGAATTACGCGCGCTTCATGGCGTCGTCGCTGCTCTACCTGGCGAACCGTCAGCGCGACGCGACGGGCGTGGTGGTGTTCGACGACGAAGTGCGGCAGATCGTGCGGCCGTCGTCGCGTCAGGGCCAACTGGCGCGGCTGACGCACGCCATCGAGCATGCCGAACCCGGCCAGCGGACGGATTTCCAGAAGCCCTTTCTGCTCTGCCAGGAGCTGTTGAAGCGCCGCGGCATCATCATCGTGATCTCCGATTTCTGGGCCCATCCCGAACTGGTGGTGAAGACCATGCAGCCATTGCGCTATCACGGCAACGAACTGGTGCTGGTGCACGTGCTGGACCCGCAGGAGTTGCGCCCGCAGTTGAACGAGCCGCGCATCCTGCTGGACATGGAGACCGGCGATTCGCTCGAGGTTTCGCCCGAATACGTGGCCAACGAGTACCGCCCGAAGATCGACGCGCACGTGGAGGCGCTGCGAAAGGAAGCACGCGGTTCCGGCATTGATTACTTTCTGACGCGCACGGACCGTCCGTTGGACGAGTGCCTGCGCGAGTATCTGACCGTCCGGCAGGGGAGGATGTAGGTGGGATTTCTCGCGCCGTGGTTCCTGGCCGGGCTGGCCGCGGTTGGATTGCCGCTGTGGGTGCATCTGCTGCGGCGGCACAAGAGTGAGCCGCTGCCCTTCAGTTCGCTGATGTTTTTTGAGAAGCGAACGCAAAGCTCCATTAAGCATCGGCGGCTGCGGCACCTGCTGTTGCTGGCCGCGCGGCTTGCCATAGTGGTTCTACTCGCCCTGGCGTTTGCCTCGCCGTATTATCTGAAGACCGTGACTTCCAACTCGGGCGAGGCCGCGCTGCGCATCATCGCCATCGACGACTCATTCAGCATGAGGGCGGGGAACCGGATGGAACGGGCCAAGGCGGAGGCGCGCGGGTTGCTCACCGGCTGGCGGCCCGGCCAGCAGGGACAAGTGCTCGGAGTCAGCCAGAATGTACGGCTGCTCACCCAGCCCACCTCGGCGCCAGAAGAGCTCCGGGCGGCGGTGGATTCCCTTTCGGCCGGCGACGGCCGGAGTTCCTACGGGGAGTTTGCCCGGGCCCTGCGGGCCACCGCTGAGTCGTTGAAGAAGCCGGTGGAAGTGCACCTGATCAGCGACATGCAGAAGTCGTCGATGCCGCCGGGGTTCTCCGATCTCCGGCTGGACGCCAGCACGACACTGGTGATTCACGACGTTGGCGCCGCGGCGCCGAACTGGACCGTGGAGAGCGTCAATGTCCCGCGCCGCTTCTCCGATCCAAAGCGGGTGCGCCTACTGGCGACGGTGGCGGGCTTCGGCACACCGGCAGCTTCGAAACAGATCACGATTGCCTGCAACAACCGGACGCTGGGATCGAAGCCGGTGAATGTGCCGGCGAACGGGCGCGTATCGGCGGAATTCCTGGGCATGGAGGCCACTCACGGCTTGAACCGGTGTGAAGCCCGGATCGACGGCGGGGATGCGCTGCCACAGGACGACGCGCATCTCTTCTCGCTCGAGCGCTCCGATCCCCGGCGGATTCTGTTCCTCCACGAGGGCCGCCAGCAGCGCGACGTCACCTATTTCCGGGCCGCCATCGAAGCCTCCGCGGAGAGCAACTTCGCACTGGAGCCGATGCCTGTTGAGAGCGCGGCGAACGTGGGACTCGACAAGTTCGCCTTCGTGGTGCTCTCCGACGCCGGGCAGGTTTCGCAGCCGCTCGACGAGGCGCTGCGGCGTTACGTTCGCGCCGGCGGAAGCGTACTGATCGCACTCGGCCCCTCCGCCGCGGCGCGATCCGCCGTGCCCGTTCTGGGTCTGAAGATTGCGTCTTCGGCGTATGCATCGCGGGCTGGAGAGCGCTTCCAACTGCTCGGCTCGGGAGACGAAGCGCACCCCGCCTTGCGCAACACGAACCGGTGGGAAAACGTGAAGTTCTACCAGACGATTCGAGTGGAAGCCCCGGACGCACGGATTGTCGCGCGGCTCGCAGACCAGTCGCCGGCGCTGCTTGAGCAGCGCCTGGGCGAAGGGCGCGCGCTGCTGTTCGCTTCCACGTTCGACAATATCTCAAACGATTTCCCGCTCCATCCGTCGTTCATTCCATTCGTGGAGCAGACGGCCCGGTATTTGAGCGGTTACGAGGACGGCGCCGGCGGCTACCTGGTGGCATCCTCGTTCGAACTGCGGCGGGAAGGGGCGCAGGCGGAAGCGGTGGAAGTGCTGGGGCCGGATGGCAACCGCGCTCTGTCGCTCCAGGAAGCAACGCGCGCCAAGACCCTGACCCTGGCGAGCCCCGGCTACTACGAAGTTCGGCGCGGCAGCGGGCGCAACGAACTGGTGGCGGTGAACATCGACCGCCGGGAGAGCGACCTGGAACCGTTGCCAAAGGAATCGCTAGAGTTGTGGCAGGGACGCCGGCCGGATGCGCCGCAGGCCGCGGCCGGGCAGGCGGTTCAGGAACAGAAACCTGAGAATCTGTGGTGGTGGTTCGTGCTGGCGCTGGCTGTGGCGGCGCTCGCGGAATCGATGTTGGCAAGCCGTTATCTGGGGATGCGGACATGAATGCTCTCGACCGTTTGAATGCGTACCTGGGCGAGTTGGAAAAGCGCCTGAAGTGGCTGGCCGCCAGCCGCGGCGCGGCGATGATCGGCGGAGTCGCGCTGGCGCTCACGCTCGTGCTGGTGCTGGCGATGAACGCGGTGGCGTTCTCCGAGCCGAGCCTGCTGTGGTCGCGCTTCACTCTTTTCCTCGGGCTGGCTCTGGCGGCGGTGTTTGGGCTGATCCTTCCGCTCATGCGATTGACGGCACGCCGGGCGGCGCAGCGAGCCGAAGCACGCTTTCCGGAGTTCGAACAGCGTCTACTGACGCTGGTGGAGCGGCGCGACGCGCAGGACCCGTTCCTGGGCCTGTTGGCCTCGGATACTCTCGAAGCCGCCGAGCGCCATGAGCCGGCGCGCGTCGTTCGACCGGCCTGGATTCTTGGGGGACTGTCGGCGGCGGCCGCGGCCGTGGGGGTTCTCATCTGGCTGGTGGCGGCCGGCCCCGGTTTCCTCGGTTACGGAGCGTCGCTCTTGTGGGCGGGAACGCCGCGGGGAGGCGTTGCGCCCTTCTACAGCATTGTGGTGGAGCCCGGCGATCGGAAGATCCGGCGGGGATCGGACCAGGTGGTGTCGGCCACTCTGTTGGGCTTTCAGGCGGAAGGCGCACGGCTGTACGCGCGCTACAACGGAACTTCGAAGTGGGAACAGGCGCCCATGAAGACGCAGGCCGGCGGCGCAGCCTTTGAGTTCCTCTTCGCCGGACTGGCGGAGTCGGTGGAGTACTACGTGGAGGCCGGCTCGGTGGCATCGAAGCGGCATACGCTCACGGTGGTGGATCTACCGGCAGTGAAGCGGATCAAGGTAACGTACAACTTCCCGGGTTGGGCCGGACTGAAGAACGTGGTGGAAGATCCGGCCGGCGATCTGAGGGCGGTGGAAGGCACGACGGCGGAGTTGGAGGTGGAGACGGACCGTCCGTTAAAGCAGGGCGTGCTGGTGCTCGACGACGGCACTCGAATTCCGCTGAGCGGCGGCGAAGGCAATCGTTCATTGGGGAGCTTGAAGATTCAGAAGGACGGCATGTATCACGTGGCCGCGCTCGAAGGAAGCGAGGCGGTTCGCTTGAGCGACGACTTCTTCATCGAAGCCAGGCCGGAGAGGCCACCGATCGTCAAGGTGCTGAAGCGCGACACGAAGGTGCTGCCCGTAGAGGAAGTTACGATCGAGGTGGAAGCCGAAGACGATTTCGCGCTGGAAGAACTGACGCTCAACTATTCGGTGAACGGCGGTGAGGAGAAGACCGCCGTCCTGAGCAAGGGCAAAGGGGGCAGGGAAGCGCGAGGCACGGCGACCATCGCTCTGGAGCAGTACAATCTGGCGCCGGGCGGATTGGTGACGTTCTACGCGACGGCGCGCGACGCGCGGGCCACGACGCGCTCCGACATGTTTTTTGTCGAGACCGTGCCCTACGAACGCGAGTACACGCAATCGCAGGCCGCGGGAGGCGGAGGCGGCGGGGGCGGCCAGGACGAGGACAGCAACATCTCCCAACGGCAGAAGGAGATCATCGCCGCGACGTTCAACCAGCTCAAGGGCAACGCGCGGGCCGGCGATCCGCGCGAGGATGCGAAGTTCCTTTCCGACGTGCAGGCTAAGCTGCGCGACCAGACGCGGAGCCTGGCGCAGCGCATGAAGAGCCGGGAACTGGCCGGTGAGAACCAGGAGTTCCAGCAATTCGCGAAGTCAATGGAGTCCGCTGCGCAGGCGATGGGTGAGGCGTCGGATCAGCTTCGTAATCTGCGCTGGAAGGAGGCTCTCTCTCCCGAGCAGCGAGCGCTCCAGCACCTGCTGGCCGCCGAGGCTACGTTCCGCAAGATCCAACTCGCGTTTCAACGCGGAGGCGGGGGCGGAGGCGGCGGCGCGGGCCGCGACCTGGAGAACCTGTTCGATCTGGAGTTGGACACCGAGAAGAATCAGTACGAGACGGGGCAATCGGCGCAGTCGCAGGAACAGAAGGACCGCGCGGTGGAAGAGGCTCTGCAGAAGCTGGCCGAACTGGCACGGCGGCAGCAGGAGCTATCGCAGCAACAGAACAACAAGCAGCAGAGCTTCCAGCAGCGTTGGCAGCAGGAGTTGTTGCGGCGGGAAGCGGAAGAGCTGCAGAAGAAGATGGAGGAGATGGCGCGGGGCCAGCAGCAGGGCCAGCAAGGACAGCAGGGTCAGCAAGGACAGCAGGGTCAGGCCGGGCAATCCGGCCAAAGCGGGCAGTCCGGCCAATCCGGGCAGCAGCAGTCAACGTCCAGCCGGCTCAATTCCATGAGCGGCCAGCAGCAGCAGCGTATGGATCCGAAGGTGGAGCGCGCGATCGAGCAATTGAGGCGCGCAACCGAGGACATGAGGCGAGCGGCCAACGGGAACCGGGGTGAGCAGGGCAGCGCGAGCGAGCAGCGGCGGGCCGCGGAGCGACTGGAGGAGGCGAAGAATCTTCTCGGCGGGTTGCGGCGCGAACAGGCCTCCACGCAGATGGACGACCTCGCGAACCGGTCGCAAGCGCTGGCCGAGCGGCAGCGGAAGTTCGAAGAGCAGATGAAGCAGCAGTTCGGCGCCGGGAATCCGCTGCTCTCCCAACAGCCACAGGGCCGCACTGGTGCGGTGCCCGGACAGACCCGGCAGTCGGTGGAGCAGATGGCGCGCGAGAAGCAGGCGATGCTCGACGAGTTGCAGAAGCTGGAGCGCGACATGCAGCGGGCGGGGCGCGATCTGCAGGGATCGCAGCGCGGCGCAGCCAGCGGGTTGCGCGACGCGCTCGGTGAGATGCAGAAGAACGAGCTGGGCCTGCGGATGCGATTCACGGCAGAGTGGCTGCGGCGCGGGTACGGTCCGCAGATTGTCGGCCGCGAGGCGCCCGTCACGCAGGGTCTGGAGCGGCTGGCCGAGCAAGTCAACCAGGCCCGGCAACAGATGGGGCAGGGCGGGCCGGACGACGGCAAGCGGAGCGAAACGGCCGAGGCGCTGGAGCGCGTGGAGCGCTTGCGAAACCAGCTCCAGCAGATGGCACGGCAGGGCCAGCGCGGGCAGCAGCCGGGAAATCAGCAGGGCCAGGGAAATCAGCAGCCGGGCAACCAACCGGGGAATCAGCAAGGTCAGGGCAATCAACCGGGCGGTCAACAGCCACAAGGAGGCCAACAGGCCGGCGGCCAGCAGCCGGGGGGCGGCCGTGGACAGGCGCCTATGGGGCAGGGCATGGAGCGCGGCGGAAACGGCCAGGCCGGAGGAGGCAGCTACTCGGCGATCAACCGGGGCGATCGGGAGTACGCGGGACCCGGCGCGATGAATCCTGAACAGATGGCGCGGGCCTACCAGGACGGGATGCGGGAGCTGAACCAGCTTCGCCAGGCGGCCGAAGGCGGTAACGCGGAAACGGCCGAAGAGATCCGCCGGCTGCTGGGTGAGATGCAGCGGCTGGACCCGAAACGGTTCCCCGGGAATCCGGAGTTGGTACAGCGACTGGCGACGCAGATCCTGCCGCAACTGGAGCGGTTGGAGCTCCAGCTACGGCGGCAGGTGGAAGATGCGAGCAGCGGGCAGGTGCGGAGCGCGGCATCGGATCGTGTGCCGAACGGCTATGCGGACTCGGTGGCCGAGTACTTCCGGAAGCTGAGTAAAGGCGGCAACCGCTAGTTTCGGCGGCCACTTTCCACGCGCGGCTTAGAACATTCCCAGCCGCCGCTGTTTTATTCACAGCATACTCACATGGGCCGTCCGTAACCCATACATACGTCGGCCGAAAACTCTGTTGAAAAGCGGCGGCGAGGGGCTGGCTCGCTCTGGCGCGCAGGGGAGATCGCTGCTACAAGAGAGGAGATCCCCTGCGGCGCGCGGCCCGACGGGAAATCTCGGGGGAGGTAACCGATTGGCCGCCGCTGCGGATCGTTTGTCCGCTCCATTGTGTTACGCTCCGCCCCGCCGCCTCTTACGCCGAAACGGGTTGCTGTGCCGGAACCGGCGTGAGCCATCCGAAGCGGTCCGGGGCGGAGCCGTTTAGGATCCCGAAGAATTCCTTCTGCAACCGTTCGGTGATGGGTCCGCGCTTGCCGTCGGCCACCGGAACACGGTCTACCGAACGAATGGGGGTGATCTCCGCCGCCGTCCCCGTAAAGAAGACCTCGTCCGCGATGTAGAGCATTTCGCGGGGAATGATGGTCTCCACCAAGGGAATGGCCAGCGCCTGCGCCAGCTTCAGGATCGAATCGCGAGTGATGCCGGGCAGCACCGAGGCGCCGAGCGGCGGAGTGTGGATCTTTCCGTCGCGGATCACAAAAATGTTCTCGCCTGAGCCTTCGCTGACGTAGCCGGCCTCGTCGAGCGCGATTCCTTCGGCATAGCCGTTGATGTCGGCTTCCATGCGGATCAACTGCGAGTTCATGTAGTTCGCCCCGGCTTTGGCGAGGGCGGGCAGGGTATTGGGCGCCAGGCGGCTCCAGCTTGAGACGCAGACGTCGACGCCTTGAGCGAGCGCTTCCTCGCCCAGGTACTTGCCCCATTCCCAGCAGGCCAGGTACAGTTCCGTGGGATTGTTCCCCGGCAGCACACCGACGTCGCCATAACCGCGCAGGGCGATGGGACGGACGTAGCAGGCATCCAACTTGTTCACGCCGACGAGTTCGACACAGGCGTCTTCGACCTGTTGCTGGGTGAAGGGCATTGGCATGCGGTAGATGCGCGCCGAATCGAAGAGACGGCGGACGTGCTCGGCGAGGCGGAAGATGGCGGGACCACTCGCGGTGGAGTAGCAGCGGATACCTTCGAAAACGGAGCTTCCATAGCTGACGACGTGCGACAGAACGTGAATCTTCGCATCGTCCCAGGCAATGAACTTCCCGTTATGCCAGATCTTTTCGGTGGGCTTCAGCATGCCCGTTATTATAGCTGTATAGGCGGAAACCGCCCCGCGACGCGTAACATCTGTTGAGGGAGGAGGATCTGGTGCGCCCGTTTTTCAGTCTTCTGGTGACGCTATTGATGGTGGTTGCACCCGTGCTGCCGCAGCAGCAGCCGCGGATGAGGAACATCCGGCCCGGTTGGAACATGTTCTCCAAGGACCAGGACGTGCAACTGGGCAAGGAGGCGGCGGCGCAGGTTGAGCGTGAGGCCCCCGTGCTGCGGGACGATGTGTTGAACGGATACATTGCTCGGCTCGGGCAGCGGATCGCCGCCGAGCCTGAGGCGGACAAGTACCCGTATACCTTCAAGTGGGTGAACGACCCGAACATAAACGCTTTCGCGCTGCCGGGCGGACCGACGTTCTTCAACACCGGCCTGCTGCTGAACGCCGATAACGAGGGGCAGGTGGTGGGCGTGCTGGCACACGAGATCGCACACGTAGCGCTGCGCCACGGGACACACCAGGTATCGAAGGCGAACGCGATCAAACTGCCGGCGATGCTTCTGGGCTCGGTGGTGGGAGGCGGGTCGCTGCTCGGACAGCTCACGCAGATGGGCATTGGGCTGGGGGCGAATTCGTTGTTGTTGAAGTATTCGCGCGACGCCGAGCGCGACGCCGACCTGCTCGGCGCCAGAATGATGGCCCGGGCCGGATACAACCCGATCGAGATGGCTCGGTTCTTCGAGAAGCTGGAGGCGCAAGGCGGGCAGCGCGGGCCGCAGTTTCTGTCCTCGCACCCCAATCCGGGGAATCGTGTGCAATCGGTAGAGAACGAGATCAGG
>DALYJJ010000023.1:0-8074 GCA_031969915.1 Bryobacteraceae bacterium
GACGGGCACCGCGGGGAGGGCAGAGAGTTCCTGAGCACCCCACATATGGAAGCGGCGGCCGGAGGGGGAGACCAGTGTGAGGGCAGCGCCGTCTCGATGAGCGGCGGCGGCGGTGACGCGGTTGAGGCGGACTTCGACGGTTTTCACCGTACCTTCGAGGCCTTCGACCCGGATGGGCGCCAGACGGGGTTGGGAATTGGAGCAGAGGACGGAGGAGCCTGTCTGCTGGCGGCACTCTGCGGAGAGGGCAGCCGGGCTGAGGGCCACGGCGAGGGTGATGAGGACCCCGGACTGGGTGGCGCGAGAGAGGCGGCGAGTCGAGTGCATGATGAACCCTCCAAAGACCAGCCCTGAATACGGCACTTCTGGGGAAACAAACAAGTAACGTGCGTATAACCGTGTATCGGTTTCATTTACAATGATTTAAGGTTCCGGTGGCGCGTGGCGGTTGGGGGTATCAGGGCTCGTGATACGGTTCGTTACCTACACTTTCGATCCAGGACTGTTGGAACTTTGGCAGGGGGAGAGGCGCGTTCGCCTGGCACCGCAGCCGGCTCGGGTGCTGAAACTGCTGCTTGAGACGCCAGGGCAGTTGGTGACTCGGGAGAGGCTGCGCGAGGAGCTGTGGCCGGCGGGCACGTTTGTGGAGTTCGACCTGGCGCTGAACGCGGCGGTGAACCGGCTGCGGCGGGTTCTTGGGGACACGAGCCAGGCACCGCGTTTCATTGTGACGGTGCCACGGGTGGGGTACCGGTTCATCTCACCAGTGGAGATCGTGGCGGAGGCGGGAGCGGCGAGCGAGGTTCCCAGCGAGCCTGCGGAAGTGGCGGTGCCGGTGCGGCGTGGCTGGAAAAGGAACTGGGTAGGCTGGCTTCTGACAGCAGCGGTGTTGTTGGGGATTCTGGCGGCGTTCTACCGCCCAGGAACCTAAGGACGTCGGTGGTGGTGGTGATGATGAGGGCGTTGCGAGATCAGCGAGTCACGCCGCTAACCTTTTCGGCCGTCATTCGAACTACGCGGACCTTTTCGTTCGTCCAGTCGGGCGTGTCGATCACGTCATCGAGCCGAATGAGACGAAACTGCTGAAACGTGCGCCTCAGCAACGCAGGGTCGAGGTCGACCGGCCGCCGGCCGGGGCTTCCGGCATCCGATGCCAAGCTCTCCACGACGATCAGGCCACCGGGGCGAACCGAGCGATGAATGCGGTCCACGTACGCCTGGTCCTCTAACGGAAACGGCACATACGAGAAGAGCACCAAATCCCATTGCGCGATTCCGTAATCGAACGATTTCTCACTTGTCTGAAAAACCTTGATGGCCACACCCGCCTTCACGGCATTCTTGCGGGCGATCGCCAGGCCGGCATCGGACACATCGAATCCAGTTACGTCCCAGCCTTTCAGGGCGAGAAATACAGCGTTGCGGCCCTGACCCATGCCGGCATCCAACGCCCGACCCGGTGAACGGCGCTCAATCGCCGTCATCAGCGTAGCGTTCGGTTGCGTGCGGAAGCCGGGCTTATCGCTCGAATAGATGTTGTTAAAGATGATCTTCCAGCCATCATCGCGGGTCTTCATCAGACGCATGATGACGACGCGCCGGCGGTCCGTTTCTGCCTTCGACATGCCGGCCGCGACGGCGGTCTGTGCGTAGTCGTCGAGTAGGGCTTTCGGACTGTCTTTCGGCGGCGCAGAACCGAGCCATTGAAGGAATGTGGACCAGACTTCCTCGTCGGGGGTCTGGGCGGCCAAGCCGGTGCCGAGGCCCAGTGCCAACGCCATCACGAGTACCGCACTTGAGATCCCGTGCTTTGGCATTTCGGGAGTATAGCAGCGCTCGCGCGGCTTTGAGCGCAAACAGCTCAGCCCCGTTCCCGCTCAGCAGCTCCTTATGCAGTTCTCCGCGCGGGACGGCATCGACATCAAGAACGGTGACGAGTCAGCGCAAGCCCAGGAAGCGGAGCACATCCGTGGTCGTGGTGATGATCAGGGCGTTGGTGAAGTCGATGAGGAACGCGCCCACCAGGGGCACGACGATGAAGGCGCGGGGGGCGGGGCCGTACTTCTGGGTCAGGACGTCCATGCACGCCATGGCGTTCGCCGTGGTGCCGAGCATGAAGCCGCAGAAGCCGCCGGCCATCACCGCCGATTCGTAGTCCCGGCCCATCAAACGGTAGGCGAGGAGCACACACATCAGCCACACCAGCGCCACCTGCGCGAGCAGGAGCGCGAACAACGGGAGGGCCAGGTGGGCCAGCTCCCAGAGGCGCAGCGTCAACAGCGCCATCACGATGAAGATGTACAGCGAGATGTTGCCCACCGCGTCCACCAGGTGTTGCTGGATTCTGAGCACGCGGAACCGGTCGTCGAGATTTCGGATCACGGCGGCGGCGATCATGGCGCCGACGTAAGAGGGAAGGGTCAGCCCGGCGTTCTGGAACAGGGAACTGACGATGGTGCCGAAGCCCATGGCAATGGCGATGGCGATCACGTTGTTGAGCAGCGCGCTGTGCTCGGATTCGCTTTCGTCGGCGAGCGGGGTGGGAGGCGCCGGGGCGAGTTTCGGTTCGCCCGCGTAGGCGATGGCTTCGGCGGGCGCGAATTTGTCCTGGGGCGCACTCTTCGCCACCGGCTTCAAATTGTGCCGGCGAATGATGGAGCCGCCGATGAAGCCCCCCAGCAGGCCGCCCGCGGTGATGCCGAACATGGCGGAGGCGACGCCGAGGGTGGTGGCGCCGGCGACCCCCATCTTCTCGAACGTCGCCCCGAAGGCGAGGGCGGTGGCGGGCCCGCCGGTAAGGGCCACCGAGCCGGAGACAACCCCCAGCAGGGGATCGAGCGAGAAGGCTTTGGCGAGGGCGATGCCGACCAGGTTCTGAAGAATGGCCCCGACGCTGGCGATGCCGAAGAAGAAGAGGACCTGCGGGCCGCCCGCTTTAATGAGCCGGAGGCTGGCGCTCATGCCGATGGTGGTAAAGAAAGTGACCATCAGGATGTCGCGCAGCACCAGGTCCATGTCCAGGTTCAGGTAGCGGTCGCGGAGAATGAGGGCGAGCACCGCGTAGACCAGGCCGCCGCAGATGGAGGCGGGGATGTTCAGGCGGTCGAGGACGGGCAGCCGCTTCTTGAGCCACACGCCCATCACGACCCCGAAGCAGGAGAGCGCGACGACCTGCACGGCGTTGAGCTTCAGCGTGAGGACACCGGGGTTCACAGGCCGGCCTGCTTCCAGAGTTCGTCCACGCGCCGCTGGACTTCGGGCGACATGCGGATGACATCGGGCCAGGGCCGGGTGAAGCCTTCCTGGGGCCACTTACGAGTGGCATCGACGCCCATCTTCGATCCGTAATTTGCCAGGCGGCTGGCATGATCGAGCGAATCGATGGGTCCCATGACGAACTGGATGTCCCGTTCCGGATCGATATTGTTGAGGGCCTTCCAGGCCACTTCGCTTACGTTTTGCACGTCCACGTCCTCGTCCACCACCACGATGCACTTACTGAACATGGCCTGCCCCAGACCCCAAATGGCGTGCATGACTTTGCGCGCGTGGCCCGGGTAGGACTTCCGGATCGAGACGAGGATCAGGTTATGAAAGATGCCTTCGGCCGGCATGCAGATGTCGCGCACTTCCGGGAGTTGCAGCCGCATGAGCGGCAGGAAGATGCGCTCGATCGCTTTGCCCATGTAGAAATCCTCCATGGGCGGCGGCCCGACGATCGTGGTCGCGTAGACGGGGTCCTTGCGGTGCGTGACGCAGGTGACGTGGAAGACGGGATACTCGTCTTCGAGCGAATAGAATCCCGTATGATCGCCGAACGGGCCCTCGGTGCGCAACTCGCCCAGTTCGACGTACCCTTCGAGGACGATCTCCGAGTGCGCGGGCACCTCCAGATCCACCGTTTCGCACTTCACCATCTCGACGGGTTTTGACCGCAGGAACCCGGCGATCATCATTTCGTCGATGTCCGGCGGCAGGGGGAGAATCGCGGAGTACATGCTGGCCGGGTCGGCGCCGATGGCCACGGCCACGTCCATGCGCTTGCGCTCGCCTTGCCGGAGCATCCGGCGGTAATGCTCGGCGCCCTGTTTGTGGGTTTGCCAGTGCATGCCCGTGGTTTGGCCGTCGAAAACCTGCATGCGGTACATGCCGCAGTTCCGCTTGCCGGTGTCCGGGTTGCGCGAGAAGACCATCGGAAGGGTGATAAACCGGCCGCCGTCCTGCGGCCAGCAGTGGAGCACGGGGAACTCAGAGAGCGAAAACCCGTCCTTCCGGATCACCTCCTTGCAAGGCCCGCCGGATACGATCTTCGGGAAGAACGCACCCATCTCGGCCAGCTTCGGAAGCATCTTCAGCTTTCCGATCAGGCCCTCGGGCATCCGCATCTCCAGGAATTCGGAGATGCGCGCCGCCACCTCGTCCACCCGCTCCACTTCGAGGGCGATCTGCATCCGCTTCATGCTGGCGAACGCATTGATGAGCACCGGCACCGCGCTCCCCTTCGGCTTCTCAAACAACAAAGCGGGGCCGTCCTGTTTCACCGCCCGGTCGGCGAACTCGGTGATCTCGAGGTAGGGATCCACTTCGAACGGGATGCGCTTCAGTTCCCCTTGCTTTTCCAGGGCGCGGATGAAGTCTCGCAGGTCGGTATAAGGCATGTGTCGGGAGAACTTCATTATGATTGATCTGTGAATCGAACCGCTTTCGTAACCGGGGCCAGCCGGGGCATCGGACGCGCCTGCGCGATCGCGCTGGCAAGGGCTGGATACCGCGTCGCGCTTGGCGCGCGCACGGTGGAGAAACTAGAAGAGGCGGCGGAGGAGATTCGCGCAGCGGGCGGCGAGGCGTTCACGGCCGCGCTCGACATGACCTCGCCGGCCTCCATCGCCGAGGCGTTCGCGCGGACTGCCAAGGAGTTCGGCCGGGTGGAAATCCTGGTGAACAATGCCGCGATCACCAAGGACGGGCTCGCGGTGCGAATGAAGCGCGACGACTGGCAGTCCGTGGTGGACACCAACCTGACTGGCGCCTTCCTGGCGATCCAGGCGGTGTTACCCGGCATGATGAGGGAGCGCTGGGGCCGGATTATCAACATCACGAGCGTGGTGGCGCACGTGGGCAATGCGGGGCAAGCCAACTACGTCGCGGCGAAGGCGGGGCTGATCGGCCTGACGAAGGCCCTGGCGCAGGAGATGGCCAGCCGGTTCATCACGGTGAACGCGGTGGCCCCCGGCTTCATCTCCACGGACATGACGGCGGGACTGCCCGAGGCGGTGAAGCAGGGCATGCTCGACTCGATCCCGTTAAAGCGTTTCGGCGCCCCGGAGGACGTTGCCGCGGCGGTCCGGTTTCTGGCCAGCGAGGAAGCAGCCTACATTACCGGGCACGTATTGGACGTGAACGGCGGAATGGCGATGCGGTAATCCTCCCGCACCGGCCCTTACGTCATGCTTTTCTTCGGTTCGAAGAAGCTCTGGCGGCCCGGAATGAGCGAGAAGTACTCGATGAACTTTTTGCGTCCATCCGAGGCCGGAGCCTTGCGCTCGAGCATCTGGAGCGACATGGCGGTGATCTGCTTGCCCAACTCCGCCGCCGGGTCGACAAAGCGGCCGGCCGAGAGCGCCCGGTGGACACCCTGATAGTCGTTGGTCAGAACTGAGGTCACGGGCGCGCCGACCAGTTCCTGCACTTCCGCCACGGTCAGGCCGGATCGCTTATTGACGCGGTTGTAGACCACTTCCACGCGGCCGTCGAGCTGCACGGTCTTCAGGAAGGTCAGCCGTTCCCGCGCCAGATGCAAGGCGTTGATCTCGCCGGTGGTGACCAGGAAAATGCGTTTGGATTCGTGCATCAGTTCGAGCGAGAACTTCTCCATGTTCCCGGACAGGTCCACGCAGATCGACCGGTAGTGACGCCGGGCGAACTCAACCAGGTGGCGAAGCTGGGTGGGCTCGATGCGGAAGTCCGGGTTCATGCTCCCGGAGTGGAGCACGTCCATCTGCCCGATGCTGGTGACCAGTTGCGGCCACAGGTTCTCATCCATCTGCAGGGCGCACTGGGCAGCGTCTACGATGCAGTGCGGGTTGGTGAGCTTGAGCATGAACCTGGTGATCCCGCTGTTCAGGTCCATATCCATCATGAGCACGCGCATGTCGGCGAGGCGCGAAATCGCCGCCGCCACATTGACCGCCACGGTGGTGGTTCCCACACCGGGCTTGGAGGGCAGGAAGGTGAAGAGCTGATCGGTGGACAACGGCGCCGCCGGTCTCTGGGCCAGCACTTCGGCGATCCGCTCGAGCGCCTGGCTGACGAACGGGATCTGGAAGGGCGCGTGCAGGAACTCGCGAATACCGGTTCGCATGATCTCCAGCAGCACGGCAGCTTCGCAACTCCGCCCGAAGGCGACGATCTGAACGCCCGGAATGATCTCGTTGATCGGGGGCGTCAGCGCCTGCACCTCAGACAGCGTCTGCGCGTTGAGGAAAATCACTTGGGGCGCTGTGGTCCGCAGCATCCGCACCAGTTCTGGCAGCGCCGGATAGTGGTCCAGGCGACGCGCCAGCATCACCTGGTTGGTTTCTTGCAAGGCGACTTCCAGCTCCTGACCAAGTTCCCGGTCCGGGCTGATCATGACCCCTCTGAACATGGTTCTCTCGTCCTCCGCCGCTGAGGATCCCGGTTTTGCCCGCCGGTCCGATCCTCCGGAACAGTGCTCTCCCTTCTCTAATCGGACGCTTTGCGGATTCGAGAATGGAAGTTCTTGCTTAGAGCCGCCTCGGGCGAAGACCTTAGCTCTGCTCAGGGATCGTGATCCGCCCTTCCAGGTACGGCATCGCAGTCCCCTTCAGAATGACGCGGTCCCCGCGCCATTCGCAGTGCAGCTCGCCGCCCCGGCTGGAGACCTGGCGCGCGAACATCCGCTGCTTGCCCAGCCGGCCGCCCCAGAACGGCACGAGCGAGGCGTGGGCCGATCCGGTCACCGGATCCTCGGGCACGCCCTTGGCGGGGGCGAAGAAGCGGGAAACGAAGTCGGAGTCGCGCCCGGGAGCGGTGGCGATGACGGCAAAGCGATCGATCGCGGCGAGCTTGGCCATATCGGGCGCCAGGGCGCGCACCGCCTCCTCGCTATCGTAAAGGGCCACGTAGTCGCGGGAGCCGAACAGCGCCGACGGGGCGGCTCCCATGGCCTCGTCCAGCGCCGGGCTGGGGGCGCACGCGGTGGGCATGCGGGCGGGCAGGTCGAGCGAGAGCAGATCGCCGTCGCGCTCCACGATCAGTTCGCCGGAACGTGTATCGAAGGCGACGCGCCGCCACTCGGGTTCCAGGTGCCGGAAGACGATGTAGGCCGAGGCGAGGGTAGCGTGCCCGCAGAGGTCCACTTCGACGGTGGGCGTCATCCAGCGCAGGTGGTAGCGGTCACCGGTGCGGACGAAGAAGGCGGTTTCGGAGAGATTGTTCTCGGCCGCGATGGCCTGCAGCGTCGCGTCCGGCAGCCAACGGTCCAGGGGGACGACGGCGGCGGGATTCCCGCCGAAGAGCCGGGAGGTAAACGCGTCGACCTGGTAGATGGGAAGCATCATGGCAAGACAGTGTAGCGCGTGGTAGGTTGAAGAGGTTGCGCTCCCGAACTCTCGAATGGGCCGCCGCGGCGCTGGCCGCCGTGAGCGCGGCCGCTGGGCAGACGCCGCTCTCTTTGCGCGAGGCCGTCGATCGGGCGCTGGCCGCCCACCCATCCCTGGCCGCCAGCGAGGGCCGGATCGCGGCCAGCGAGGGCCTGCGGCGGCAGGCGGGACTGGCACCCAACCCTCGCCTGATTCTGCAATCGGAAAACACGCGGCCCTACGGCAACCCTTCGTTCCGCTACTGGCGGGATACCGACAACTTCGCGTTCCTGCAACAGCCGATCGAAACCGCGGGCAAGCGCGACCGCCGGGTGGAGGCGGCCGGCGCGGGTGTCGAACGCGCGGAACGGGAGCGCGAGGTGCTGCGGTGGACCATCGCGGCGCGCGTCCGGCAAGCCTATTGGCAAGCGGCCGGGGCCCGCCGGATCCAGGATCTGTTCGCGGAGACGGTG
>DALYJJ010000023.1:8084-38626 GCA_031969915.1 Bryobacteraceae bacterium
CAACTTCCAGCAGGTAGTGGACTACCACGAGCTGCGGGTGCGGGAGGGCGCGATGGCGGAAGTGGACCTGATCCGGATTCGCCTGGAGAGCGAGCGGCTGGCGATTGCCGCCAACGCCGCCGCGCTCGAAGCCGACCGGGCCCGCATCGCGCTGTTCCGGGAAATGGGCGCGGCCGAGTTTCCGCCCGTGGTGTTCAGCGATACCTTTGACGGCGAGGCCCCTGCGGCGCCGGCGCCGGACATGGAGCGCGCGCTCGAGCAGAGACCCGACCTGAAGCTGGCGCGGCTGGCCGTGGACGTGGGCCGGCGAAACCTTGCGCTGCAGCGCGCCCTGGCCACGCCCAACGTCGATCTGGTGTTCGGCTGGAAGCGCACGGGGGGCCTGGACACGATGCTCGGGGGCGTGCAGTGGGACCTGCCGTTTTTCAATCGCAATGAGGGCAACATCGCCGCCGCGGGCGGAGAGATCCGCGCGGCCGAAGCGGCACTTGCCGCAGCCACGGCGCTGGCCAAGGCCGAGGTGAACGCGGCGCAGGCCGATTACCAGATCCGCCGGCGGCAGGTGACGCAGTACCTGGGGACGCTGCGCGACCGGGCGGTGGAGAGCCAGCGCATTGCGCAGGCCGCCTATCGCGAGGGCGGCTCAGACCTGCTGCGGCTGCTGGACGCCGAGCGGACCCAGATCGAGGCCCAGGTGCTCTACTACCGGACGCTCGCCGAGTACCGGCAGAGCCTCGCCGCGCTAGAGTCGGCAATGGGGGTGATCCAATGAACCGGATGGGGCCGGCGGCGGTTTTGCTCCTGCTGTTGGCAGCTTGCGGAACCAAGAAGGAGCCCGCCGCCGTGCAGGCGGAAGCGCGGCCCGCGGCCGCGGCGGAAGGGCCGAAGACCGTGGTGCTGAGCGCTGAGGCGCAGAAGGACGCGGGCATCGCCGTGGAGACGGTGGTGGTGCGAACGCAGCCCGAGTCGCTGGCGGTCACGGGCCGGCTGACGGCGGACGAAAACCGGATGTGGCGGGTGGGGGCGGTGACCGAAGGCCGGGTGGTGCGCGTGCTCGCCAAGGTGGGCGACGCGGTGAAGTCCGGCGAAGTGCTGGCGCGCCTGCACAGCCACGACATCCACGAATCGCGCGCGCTGTACCGGAAGGCCGTGGCGGAGGCCGGACGCCTGCGCTCGGTGGAGGCCTATGCCAAGCGGGCTCGGGAACGGGCCAAGCGCCTCTTCGAACTGAAGGCCGGCTCGCTCGAACAGTCCGAGCTGGCCGAGACCCAATGGCGGAACGCCCAGACGGAACTCCAGAACGCCGAAGTGGAAGAGCGCCGCACGCGCCAGCACCTGGAGGAGTTCCTGGGAATTCCCGCGGATCACACCGACGAACACCACGCGGGCGCGTTCGACCACGACGACGACCTGATCCCGGTGCGCGCGCCGGCGCCGGGGGTGGTGCTCACGCGCAACGTCACGCCCGGCACGGTGGTGACGCCCGCAAGCGATCTCTTCATCCTGGCCGACCTCTCTTCGCTGTGGGCCGTGCTGAGCGTCAACGAAGAACATCTTTCCAAGCTCCGAACCGGCTTGCCCGTGCGCGTGCGCGTGCAGGCTTACGAGTCCGAGTTCCCCGGGAAGATCGTTCGCATCGGGGAAGAACTGGATCCGGCCACACGCACCATCCAGGTGCGGGTGCAACTGGACAATCGGTCGCTGCGCCTGAAGCCGGAGATGTACGCCACGGCGGCGATCGAACTGGGGGGAAGCGCGCCGGGCATCTTTGTGCCGCAGGAAGCGGCGCAGGAGGTGGGCGGCCAGACGGTGGTGTTTGCGCGCCGGGGGGCCACCGATTTCGCGGTGCTGCCCGTCGAAACCGGCCGCGGCGTGGAGGGCAGGCTTCGGGTGCTGCGCGGTCTCAAGGGGGGCGAGACGGTGGTCGTCCGGGGCAGTTTCGTGCTGAAGTCCCAGTTGCTGAAGGCGTCCCTTTCCGAGGAGTAGCCGGTGCTGACCTGGATCATCGATTTCCACCTGCGGCACCGCTGGCTGGTGCTGGTGGGCCTGGCGGGGCTGTTGGCCGCGGGCCTTTACACCATGCTGCGCATTCCGGTAGACGCCTTTCCGGACCTGACGAACAACCAGGTGGTCGTGGTCACGGAGTGCCCTTCCATGGCGCCCACGGAAGTGGAGCAACTGGTGACGTTCCCGATCGAAACCGCGCTCATGGGGATTCCGCGGACGGAAGGGATTCGTTCCATTTCGAAGCTCGGGCTGTCGATGATCACGATCGTGTTCGACGACGCGGTGAACATCTATTTCGCGCGGCAACTGGTGAATGAGCGGCTGCAGGAAGTGCGGTCGCGTTTGCCGGAAGGGCTCGATCCCGGTTTGGGGCCGCTGGCCACGGCGTTCGGCGAAGTCTACCAGTACACGGTGGAAGGCGAAGGCCGCAGCGGCATGGAGTTGAAGACCATCCACGACTGGATGGTGAAGCTGCCGCTGCGCACGGTGCCGGGCGTGAACGAAGTGAACACCTGGGGCGGGGAAACCAAGCAGTACCAGGTGGAAGCCGACCCCACGCGGCTGCTGCGCTATGGGCTGACGTTGCGCGACGTTTTCGAGCGCGTGCACGAGAACAACGCGAACTTCGGGGGCGGCTTCATCGAGCATGCGGCCGAGCAGTACACCATCCGCGGCCTGGGGCGCAGCCAGGGGCCCGAAGACCTGGAGCGGATCGTGGTGCTGGCGCGGGCCGGGACGCCGGTGCTGCTGCGCGACATCGCACAGGTGACGGTACGCGGCATGCCGCGGCAGGGAGCGACGCTGCGCGACGGCAACGGGGAGACCGTCTCCGGCATGGCGATCATGCTGAAGGGCGAAAACGGCAAGCAGGTGATTGAGCGCGTGAAGGCGAAACTGGCGTCGCTTCGTCTGCCCGAGGGCGTGCGGGTGGACCCCTTCTACGACCAAAGCACGGTGATCGACGGCACCATTCGCACGGTGCGCAACAACCTGCTGGAGGGCGGCGCGCTGGTGATCGTGGTGCTGCTTGCTTTCCTGGGCGATTTCCGGGCGGCGCTGCTGGTGGCGGCGGTGATTCCGCTCTCCATGTTGTTCGGCTTTATCGGCATGTCGCTCTTCGGCGTCTCAGCGAACCTGATGAGCCTGGGGGCGATCGACTTCGGGATGATCGTGGACGGCGCGGTGGTGATGGTGGAGAACTCCGTGCGGAAGTTGCACGGAGTCCGGCCGGGCCACCCGGCGGAGGCCCGCGAGCAGGTGCGCGCCGCGGCCCACGAGGTGGCGCGGCCGATCGTCTTTGCGGTGGCGATCATTATCGCGGTGTACCTTCCCATCTTCTTTCTGGAGGGTCTGGAAGGGCGAATGTTCCGGCCCATGGCGATCACGGTCTGCGCGGCGCTGCTCGGAAGCCTGGTGTTGGCCCTGACCGTGGCGCCGGCGGGCGCGGCCGTGCTGCTCGCCAACGGCGTGCGCGAACGCGAGGAGCACTGGTTCGAGTGGGTGCGGCGCGCCTACCGGACGGTCCTCGAGTGGACGCTGCGTCACCGGCTTCTGACGGTGGGGACTTCGCTGGCGGTTCTGGGAGTTTCGCTGGCATCGCTGAACTGGATTGGGACGGAGTTCATGGCCCGGCTCGATGAAGGCTCGATTCTCATCGAGACGCGGAAGCTGCCGGGCATTTCGCTCACCGAGTCGATCCAGGTTTCCAATCGGGTTGAGCGGCTGGTGCAGACCTTTCCCGAAGTCTCGGGCGTCGTGACGCGGATCGGCCGCCCGGACGTGGCCACGGAGGCGATGGGGATTTATCAGGGCGACGTCTACGTCCTGCTGAAGCCGCGCGAGCAGTGGCGCGCGGGCCTGGGCAAGGACGGGTTGATCGAAGAGATGGCGCGGAAGCTGGAAGCGGTTCCGGGCGTCAGTTGCAACTTCACCCAACCGATGGCGATGCGGCTGGACGAAACCATCTCCGGCATCAAGGCCGATGTGGCGGTGAAGATCTTCGGGGAAGACCCGCGCATTCTGGAGCAGGCCGCCGAGCGCGCCCTGCGTGTGATCGCCGCCACTCCCGGGGCCGCCGACGAGCAGATGGAGATTGTCTCCGGGGTGGCGGAACTGCGGGTGGAGATTGACCGGCCCGCGCTCGCCCGCTACGGCCTGAACGTGTCCGACGTGCGGGATTTGATGGAAGCCGCGATCGGCGGGCGCGCGATCTCGGAGATGATCGAAGGGCAGCGGCGCTTCGCCATCGTGCTGCGACTGCCCGAGATGTACCGGCAGGATCCGGACGCCATCGCCGGCCTGGCGCTGAGCGCACCGGGCGGAGAGCGGGTGCGGGTGGGCCAGGTGGCGCGCGTTTCGCTGCAACGCGGCCCGGAGGTGATCGCCCGGGAGGACGGCCAGCGGCGCATCGTGGTGCAGGCCAATGTGCGCGGGCGCGACCTGGGCAGTTTCGTCGCCGCCGCCCGCGAGCGCATGGAGCGCGAGGTGAAGCTCCCGCCCGGCTACTCGCTCACCTGGGGAGGGCAGTTTGAAAACCAGGAGCGGGCGACGCGGCGGCTGATGCTGGTGGTTCCGGCGGCGATTCTGATCATCTTCGGTCTGTTGTTCGCAACGTTCGGCTCGGTCGCCCAGGCGATTCTCATTCTGCTGAATGTTCCGTTTGCGTTGGTGGGGGGCATCGCCGCGCTGTGGGCCCGCGGGTTGAACCTGAATCTTTCCGCCTCGGTCGGCTTCATCGCATTGTTTGGCGTCGCGGTGCTGAACGGCATCGTGATGGTGAGCTACATCAACCGGCTCCGCGCGGACGGTTTGGATATGGACCGCGCGCTACGCGAAGGCGCCGTGGCGCGCCTGCGTCCGGTACTGATGACCGCGCTTGTGGCGAGCCTGGGCTTCGTGCCCATGGCCTTCTCCACTTCCACCGGCGCCGAGGTCCAACGGCCGCTGGCCTCGGTGGTGATCGGCGGCCTGATCACTTCCACCATGCTCACGCTGTTCCTGCTGCCCGCCCTGTACCCGTGGTTCAGCCGTTGGGATGAAGCGAAGAACGGCGAGTAACGCGGGCCTCGAACCGGCGGTCACGAAAATCTCAAAAAAATATTCGGAATATTTCCAATGATTTGAGAATTTGTCTGGCCGGATTTCAAATGCGCCTCGCGCAGAATGAGATCGCGATGCAGGAACAAAACCCGGTCAACAAAAACGAGAAGCTGATGCGCGTATGGTCCGATTACAAAGAGCGGCACGTCGCTGTCCGCGTGGAGTACTCGCAGTCCGAGGAACAAGGCTGCACGATTTACACGTTGCACAGCATCGAGCGATTCGACTAGTAGAGCAGGGGCCCCGGCAGGTGCGCCGCCGGATGATACACAATGGAGTCAAGATCCAATTTCCTTGGACAACTGGGATCGTTCAAAGGAGGCAAACGTTGCGATACCCCGAGCAACTGATCGCGCCGATGCGCGAGGACTTGACGAAGTACGGCCTGAGCGAGGCGTTGACGGCGGAAGCTGTTGACGCGCTGCTGGGGCCGGACAGCGGGACGGTGCTGATGGTGGTGAATTCGGTGTGCGGCTGCGCGGCGGGCAAGGCGCGGCCGGCGGTCGGACTGGCGCTGCGGCACGCGGTGTTGCCGGATAAGGCGGCGACCGTGTTTGCGGGCGGCGATGTGGAGGCGGTGGCGCGGGTACGGGAGAGACTGGCGGGCTATCCGCCGTCGTCCCCCTCGATGGCGCTGTTCCGGGACGGCAAGCCGGTCTGGATGCTGCACCGGTTTCAAATCGAGAGCAGCGATGCAGTGGGGATCGCGAAGAAGCTCACGGAAGCCTTCGATCAGCACTGCGTGAAGGCGTTGGCCGTCTAGTAACCGCCGATAGGCAGGAGCGGACCCGGCTTGCACGGGCCGCTCCCGGTTAGAATGACTCATGCCCGCGTTGCTCCTTCTGCTATCGGTCCTCCTTCTCCCCTCGTTGGTTCACGCACAGGATTGGTCCGCATTCGAGCCCGAGATCCTGCGCCATTTCCAAGCGATCGTTCGCATGGACAGCAGCGGGCCGCCGGACTACGAATCGAAGGTGGCGGCGTATGTGAAGAGCGCGCTGGAGGCCGAGGGGATCGAAGTGAAGGTCTTCGCGAAGGACCCGCGGCGGCCGAACGTAGTGGCGCGGATTCGAGGGAACGGGAAGAAGCGGCCGCTGCTGTTCATGGGCCATACGGACACGGTGGAAGTGCAGGCCGACAAGTGGAGCTATCCGCCGTTCTCGGCGACGCGGGCGGACGGTTACATCTACGGGCGCGGGGTGACGGACAACAAGCAGGACGTGGCGGCGGGACTGGCACTGATGCTCCGGTTGAAACGGCTGAAGACGCCGCTCGACCGGGACGTGATCTTCCTGGCGGAGGCGGGCGAGGAAGGGCAGGTGGAGTGGGGCATCGAGTACATGGTGGAGAACCACTGGAAGGAGATCGAAGCCGAGTTCTGCATCGCCGAGGGCGGACAGGGAACGCGCAAGGGCGGCAAGGGAACGAGCTTCAACGTGGCCACGACGGAGAAGATACCGGTGCCCGTGGTGTTGCACGTGAAGGGAACGGCGGGCCACGGTTCGGTGCCGCTGGCGGACAACGCGATCGGGCGGTTGTCGAAGGCGGTGGGCCGGATCTACGACTGGCAGCCGCCGATGCGGCTGAACGACACGACGCGCACCTACTTTGAACGGCTGGCGACGATCAGCCCGCCGGAGGCGCGAGCGCGGTACAACGGGCTGTTCGACGGGGCGCGGACAGCGGCGGTGCAGGAGCACCTTCGGATCAACGAGCCGTTCCACAACTCGATGCTGCGGACGTCGGTTTCTCCGAACATGATCGAGGGCGGCTACCGGGTGAACGTGATCCCGTCGACGGCTCGGGCGACGATCGACATCCGGGCGCTGCCGGACGAGGATCTGGACGCGTTCTCCGCGGAGCTAAAGAAGATTGTGGGCGACCCCTCGATCGAGATCGCGGCGCGGCCGATGTACCGGCCCAAGGCGATGCCTTCGCCGCTCGATACGGAAGCGTTTCGGGCGATTGAAGCGGCTCAGAAGAAGATCTATCCGGAACTGATCACCCTCCCCTACATGCTCACCGGGGCGACGGACATGTCGTTCCTGCGGGCCAAGGGCGTGCCGAGCTACGGCATCGGTCCGCTGGTGGACGCCGAGGACATCGAGAAGGGCTTCGGCCCGCACAGCGACCAGGAGCGGCTGCTCGAAAAGGAACTCTACCGGTACGTCCGTTTCGTGTGGGAGACGGTGACGCTGCTGGCGGGCTCTACTCCGCGGCCTTGAAGAGGCTCACCGTCTTCTGGCCGCAGGCGGCCGCGATGGTCCTGCCGTCGGGTGAAAACACGGCGCTCGAGACCACGCGCGGGGCGTCCATGGAGCGAAGGGCCGTGCCGGAAGCGACGTCCCACAGCATGATCTTCACGGGGTGGTTGACGGTGAGTTCGCTGAAGCCGCCGGTGACGAGGCGCCGGCCATCAGGGGAGAAGGCGAGGGCCGAGATCATCTCGGGCTGCCCGGTGAGCGTGCGGGCGAGCTTCCAGTTGGCGGTGTCGTAGAGATAGACGATGCGGTCCGCGCCGGCGAGCGCAAGCCACTTGCCGTCGGGGGAGAAGGCGAGGGCGAACATGGTCACCTTCATCTCGCCGATGAGGCGGACCAGTTCCCCGCTCTGCGCGTTCCAAACGCGGATATCGGTGTCGTTCGAGGCGGCGACGAGGAAGCGGCCGTCCGGTGAGAAGCTCATCACGGAGATGCCGCCGAGGCCGGCGGGGACGGCGAACTTCGGGCGGCCGTCGAGGTCGCGCACGCGGACCATGGTTTCGCTGGCGCCGGGCGCGGTGCGGTAGGCGCGGGCGAACGAGCCGCCGTCGCGCGCGAAGGCAGGCCGGCCCATCTCGCCCGAAACGGCGGGGACGCGCCGTACGGGCTTGCCGCCGGGAAGCGCGAGAATCTCCAACGTGCCGTCGGGCACGGACTGCGCCACCTGGCCGGCGTGCGGAAGAAACTCGAAGGCGGCCTTGGCGGGCTCCAGCCTGGTGAGCGCCGCGCCGGTGGCGGCGTCCCAAACGCGCAGTTGGCCCGCGCCGGCGCCGGCGATGGACTTTCCGCCCTCCAGGAACGAGACGGCGAAGATGGGCGTGTCGGACGAGAGAACGCGATCGGGCGTTTGGGAGAGCGCCGACGCGGCGGCGAGGCCGATCAGGAACGGAGCGCGCACGTCAGAGTTTCTCCAGGCAGATGTCGAAGGTGATCTCGGCGCGCGGCGTGCCCTGTTCGAAAAGCTTCACGGGGCGGACGAGTTCGCGGTGGGAGACGATGCCGCGCTTGGCGTAGTTCCTGTCGGGGTCGCCATCGAAGTAGGGATCGGTAGCGAAATAGGCCTGGGTGATCAGTGTGCGGTGGCCGGGGGCGGAGATAAGGTAGTGAATGTGCTGCGCGGGCCGGTCCGGGTAGTGGCCGGGCAGGATGGTCTCCACCGTGTACTCGGCCGATTCGGGGAGCGCGAGCTTGGAGCGGAAACGGTAGCCCTGCAGGTCATAGAGGCCGGCGTGGTCGGCGTGCCAGAAATCGACGCGCGCCTCGGGAACCTTTTCGCCGCGCGTGTTGACCACTTTGCCGATGACGCGCAACGGAAAGCCGGCGTCGCCGGGCTGCCGCAGCGCGGCGGCGTTGGGCGCACCTTTCTTAAAGAAGGGGCCGAGCACCTCGGTGGGCGTGGGCCGGTTCGCTTGCGCCTCACCTAGCTGCCAGAGAGCGAACAGGCGGTTGTGCGAAACGGCGGCGGCGGCGCCGATGAGCAGTCCTTTATTGATACAACGTTCCAGCCACTCGCGGCGGCCCAGTGCATTGTGCGGCATGCGCACCCCCTCGTACTTAGCGAGTGAGTGTAGCATCCCGCGGCGGAGGTTGTCGCGACAAATTCAGCGGGCGCGCGTGGCGGTGGGCGGCGTCTCCTCGCGAATGATGGCGGCCATGGCGCCGAGGCGGGCCGGTTTGGGCACGCTGGGGGCGCTGAGGAAGGCGTAGAGGGCGAGGGCCTGGTCGCGCTGGCCGCCGGCGAGCAGGCGTTCGGCGCAGACGAGGGCGGCGTCGGCGACGGCGGTCTTCGTCAGCCCGGTGGCCTTGGGAAGCGCGGCCTGAAGGTCTTTCATGGCGGCGGGCGTGCCGATACTGCCGAGCGCGGCGGCGGCGGCGCGGGCGAGTTCGGCGTCCGGGCCGTTCATCATTTTGACCAGCGTGGGCGCGGCCTTGGCGTCGCGGCGCTTGCCGAGGGAGTTGACGACGCCGATCAGCAGGTTGCCCTTGAGCTTGGGCATCGCGGCGCGCAGGGCGTCGCTTGCGGACGGGTCGGCGATGGGCTCCAGGCCGTAACGCGCGTAGCTGTTGAGATGCTCATTCGAGAGCAGCGCGGCGAGCGCGGGCACGGCTTCCTTGGCGGCGAGTTCGCCGGCGCGCACGCAGGCCTTCGACTTCTGGAACTCACTGGCGCCGGCGTCGCCCAGCAGGCGGATGAGCGCGGCGGCGTCCATGGTGGCGATGTCCTTCTCCTGGAACTCGGGAGGAGGCACGGGCCGCGGCCGCGGCTTGGGCTTGGCGGCGGGCACGGGTTGACTGGCTGGCTGCTGCATCTTCATTCTCCTCTCCGTCAGATTCTCCAGGGTTCGCGCAGGGCGCGCGAGCGCATGTTGTTGGCGACGTCGTCGTTGGTGAACTGCCGTTTGTCGGGATCCCACTCCAGCTTCTTGCCGCGCTGATAGGCGATGAAGGCGGCGTGGCAGGCGATGTGGGAGTTGGCCGCGGCGGCGGCGCTGGCGCGCGGCGTCTGGCGCGTGCGGATGCACTTGATGAAGTCGACGACGTGGTTGGCCAGGGCGAGGCTGGCGGCTTCGGTGGGCCGGAGGAGGGGACGAATGTTATCCGAGCACTCGATCTTGGTAAGGTCGCCGGTTTCCACCCAACCGAGGTCGCCGTCGATGCGGAAGCTGCACGAGCCGGTTTTGAGCGCACCGTCCCAGCCGTCGTCGCGCATGACGAGCTTCACGCCGTTGGCGTACTTGCAGTGCACCTTGTAGGGGCCGACGTTGGTTCCCTCGGGCTCGTATTCGACAGGCTGGGTGTGATCGAGTTCGGCCGCCCAGTGGCAGAGATCGACGGTGTGGGAGCCCCACTCGAGAATGCCGCCGCCGTGGAAATCGTAGAAGTTGCGCCAGCCGCCGCGGACGTACTCGGAGTTATAAGGACGCCAGGGCGCGGGACCGAGCCAGCGCTCCCAATCGAGCAACTGTTTCGGGGGCAGTTCTTCGGCCGGGAGCCAGTCGCGGCTGGGCAGCGGCGGCCAGTTCACGGAGGGGCCGACGTTGGCGTAGAGGGTTTGGAGCTTGCCGAGCGCGCCGGAGCGGAGCAGCTCCTTGCAGAGTTCGAAGTTCGCGCCGTTGCGGCGCTGGCAGCCCGCCTGATAGAGGCGGTTGTAGCGGCGGAAGGCGTCGGCGAGGGCCCAGCTTTCCTCCATCGACATGGAGCAGGGCTTTTCGCAGTAGACATCCTTGCCGTGCTGGGCGGCAATGAGCGAAAGCGGGGTGTGCCAGCGGTCGCCCGTGGCGATGAGGACGGCGTCGATGTCCTGGCGCGCGAGCAGGGCGTACTGGTCGTCGTACATCTGGCAATCGCGGTCGCCGTAGGTCTTGTCGACCATGGACTTGATCTCTTCGCGGCGCTCGTTGCGGACGTCGCAGACGGCGATGAACTTGGCATCCTGGACGGCGAGGATTTTGCTGAGCACGTGCTGGCCGCGGGCGCCGATGCCGATGCCGCCGAAGACGATCTTGTCGCTGGGGGCGACGGCGCCGGCGCGCTGGCCGAGAACCACGCTGGGAACGATCATCGGAGCGACGGCGCTTTTGAGAATCTGGCGTCTGGTAGTCATGACGGTTACCACGAATTCTATACCGGAAAACGGGACGAGCGGGCGGGCGTAGAATGGGCACGCGATGAAACGCAGGACCTTTATGGCAACGTGCGGGGCGGCGGCCGCCGCGCCGGAGATGCGCGGAGCGGACACGCCGGCGCCGGAACGTCTGCGAGCGGGGATCAACCTCGGGTCGTGGATTTCGCAGTACCAGAGCCGGAAGGAGCCCCACTTCGATACGCGCGTGCGGGAACGCGACCTGGAACAGATCGCGCGATGGGGCATGGACCACGTGCGCCTGCCCATCGACTACGACTTCTTCGAGGAGCCGGGAAAGCCGGGAGTCTATCGCGAGGAACGGCTGGCGTACGCGGACCGCGCCATCGGGTGGGCGAAGAAGCAGGGGCTGGCGCTGATTCTCGACCTGCATCGAGCGCCCGGCTACTTTTTCGGCGATGTGGGGAAGAACCGGCTGTTCACCGAACCGGAGATGCAGGAACAGTTCCTCGGCATCTGGCGGATGTTCGCCGAGCGGTATCGCAGCGAAGGCGAGGAAATCGTCTTCGAACTGCTGAACGAAGTGGTGGAGGCGACGCCCGAGGAGTGGAACGGACTGGTGCGGCGCGCGGTGGAGACCATCCGCGGCGTGGGCGGGAAACGCTGGATCGTGGTGGGCGGGCTGCAATACAACTCGATTCGCGCGCTCGACAAGATCGCGATCCTGGACGATCCGCGGATCGTCTACACGTTCCACTACTATCACCCGATGCTGGTGACGCATCAGAAGGCGTCCTGGAACAAACAGTCCGTTGAGTACGACCAGTTCAGCAAGGGCCAGCGGGTGGAGTATCCGGGCGCGACGCCGCTGCTGGCGGAGTTCGTGGATGCGTTCCCGCAGTACAAGAGCCTTCGGGCGCAAGTGGGATTGCGCTACGACCGCGACTGGATGCGGCAGGACATGCAGCCGGCGGCGGAGTTTCTGCGGAAGACCGGCAAGCCGCTCTATTGCGGTGAGTACGGAGTGATCCGGCACGCTTCGGCCGAGACGCGGCGCCGGTGGATGGAGGACGCCAGTTCCGTGCTGGCGGAGATGGGCGTGGGGCGCGCGGCGTGGTCGTACAAGGACGGAGCCTTCCCGTTCGTGGACGCGGAGACGAGCGAGCCGATGGACCGGGAACTGGCGCGCATCGCGGCGCGGCGATAATAGGGGCACGGCCCCCGCATGGAATTCGTCGAGCAACTGAAAGCGTCGGTGGACATTGTCCGGGTAGTGAGCGAGTACGTGCCGCGCCTGCGCAAGAAAGGCTCGCGGTGGGAAGGGCTGTGCCCGTTTCACACCGAGAAGTCGCCGTCGTTCGGGGTCAACGAGACGCACGGATTTTACAAGTGCTTCGGATGCGGCGCGGGCGGGGACATGATCAAGTTCGTGATGGAGATGGAGCGGATCGGCTTCTTTGAAGCGCTAAAGCTCCTCTCCGAGCGCTACGGCATTCCGATGCCGAAGCGGCAGGAGTATTCGGACCCGGACAGCCGCGTACGCGGCGCGCTGTTCGAGATACACGAAATCGCGGCCGAGCAGTTCCGGCAGAACTTATTTGGACCGAACGGGGGTGCGGCTCGCGCGTACTTGGAGAAGCGCGGCGTCGCACGCCAGACGGCCGAGGAGTTCGGCCTGGGACTGGCGGAGAAGAGTTGGGACGCTGTGCTGCGGCTGCTCCAGAACAAGGGGTTCTCCCCGGAGACCATCGAGCAGGCGGGGTTGGCGGTTCAGCGCGAAGGGGGCGGCTACTACGACCGCTTTCGGGGGCGCCTGATGTTTCCGATTCACAACGAATCGGGGAAGGTGATCGGATTCGGAGGACGCGCGCTTTCGCCGGAAGATGAGCCGAAGTACCTCAACTCGAAGGAGACGCCGCTCTATCACAAGAGTTTCGTCCTCTACAATCTGCACCGGGCGAAGAAGGCGGCACACAAGGCAGGGCGGTTCGTGCTGGTAGAAGGATACATGGACGTGGTCGGCGTGGCGGCGGCGGGCATCGGGGAGGTGGTGGCGAGTTGCGGCACGGCGTTGACGGATTTGCAGGTGCGGTCGATGCGGCGGCATGCGGAGCGGATGTTGGTGAACTTCGATCCGGACGCGGCGGGGGCGGCGGCGGCGGAGAAGTCGATCCAAATGCTGCTCGATGAGGGGATGCGGGTGCGGATTGTGCAACTGGACGGAGGCCTCGACCCGGACGAATACGTGAAGGAGCGGGGCGTGGAGGCATACCGGGCGCGGCTGGAGGGGGCGGGCACGTACTTCCACTGGCTGGCGGACCAATCGCGGCAACGGTATGACATGCGCAGCGCCGAGGGCCGGATGGAGGGGTTCCGGAAGATGTTGCTGCCGGCGTTTCAACGGCTGCACGACAAGTTGGAGCGGGTGGCGGTAGCCAACGAGATGGCGGACTATCTTGGGCTGGACCGGGTCTTCGTGCTGGAGCAATTGCGGAGGAACGGACTGGTGGACCAGCGGCGCGGACGGGCGCCGGGGCCGGCGGCGGGGGCGCCCGCGCTGCCCGCGGTGGAGAAATTGTTGTTCGAGGCGCTGCTGGCGAGCGGCGATGCATGCGCCGCCGTGCTCCCGCGGCTGAAAGAAATGAAGAGCCTGGAGGGCTTCCGAACGCGGAAGTTGTTCGAAGTGGTGCTGGGTTTGTGGGAGCGCGGGATCGCGCCCAGTTACGGGGAGATCGAATCGCGTCTGGACGAATCGGACCGGGACCTACTGGCGAAGCTGATTCTTGCCGATGAGGTAATGGAGCATTCGTACTACGTGGAGCAAGCGGAGGCTTGCGTGCGAAGCCTGGAGGCGCAGGAGCGGAGCCTGGAGCGAGCGCTGCTGAAAGAAAGAATTCGGACTGCCGAAAGGTCAGGGGATTTGAAAGAAGCGCTGAAGCTGAGCGATGAGTTGGTTCGATTGGACCGCGCGGGGGCCGCAAACGCGGGCGGCAACCCCGTGGTGTAAGATAAAGCAGATCTGCGGACGAGTAGTGTTTTTCTATGGGGTCTTGGTGACGGGCGACGAAAAATTCGGACGTATCCAGCAGCTCATGAGCCTGGGCAAGGAGAAGGGCTTCGTCCTTTACGACGACGTCAACGAGCTGATCCCGGAAGACGTCACGAGCGGGCCGGAACTGGACGACTTGCTGGCCGACCTGGACACGGCGGGCGTCGAGATCCTGGAAGAACCGAAGCTCGAATTCGACAAGAAGAGCGAGGACGGGGAAGACTTCGACCTGGCGCTGGACCAGGAGTTCGGGGACAAGACCAACGACCCTGTGCGCATGTATTTGCGCGAAATGGGGACGGTGCCGCTGCTGACCCGCGAAGGCGAGATCGAGTTGGCGAAGCGGATCGAGCGGGGGCAGAAGAGCGTGCGGAAAGCGCTCTCGCGCTCGGCGCTGATCATCCGGGAAGTGCTGGGCCTGCGGGAGGAGATCGAGCGCGGGCAAACGAGCATCCGGGACGTGCTGCTGGCGGCCGACCTGATGATCGCCGACGAAGCCCTGGCGCAGCAGCAGACGGAGTTTCTGACGGCGATTGAAGAATTAGAAAAGGACTACCGGAAGGCGCAGCAATCGCGGCAGAAATTGCAGGTAATATCGCGGCAAATGAAGCCGAAACAGCATCGAAGTTTGCGCTTCGGGCTGGCCCGGGGCCTGGTGCGGATCTCGCGGAGTATCCGGGAGATTCAATTCAGCGGGCTGCTGCTGAGGCGGCTGGCGGCTTGCCTGCGGCGGGCGGTGGACGAGTTCCGTCCGCTGGAGAAGGAAATCGCCCGGTTGACGCGGAAGATGGAAGAGGTGGGCCCGGTCCATCCTTCGGTGAAGGATTTGCGGCGGGAGCAGAAGCACCTGAGCCAGCGGCTGGCGCAATTGGAAGAGGATTTCGGAGCCACGTCAACGGAGTTGCGGCGGACGCTGCAGATTGTGGAGCGCGGCGAATTCGAGGCCGACGGGGCGAAGAAGCAGTTGATCGAAGCAAACCTTCGCCTGGTGGTGTCGATCGCCAAGCGGTACACCAACCGCGGGCTGCAGTTCCTGGACTTGATTCAGGAAGGCAACATCGGGCTGATGAAGGCGGTGGACAAGTTCGACTACCAGCGCGGCTATAAGTTTTCGACGTACGCGACCTGGTGGGTGCGGCAGGCGATCACGCGAGCCATCGCGGACCAGGCGCGGACGATCCGGATCCCGGTCCACATGATCGAGACGATCAACAAGCTGGTGCGGACGCAGCGGCAGTTGCAGCAGGAGTTGGGGCGCGAGCCGACGACCGAGGAACTCTCGAAACGCCTGGACCTTCCGGTGGGCAAGGTCCGGAAGGTGCTGCGCATCGCGCAGGAGCCGATTTCGCTTGAGACGCCGGTGGGCGAGGAAGAAGAGAGCCACCTGGGCGACTTCATCGTGGACCGGCGCGTGGTATCGCCCAGCGAGGCGGTGATCAACCTGAACCTGCGCGAGCAGACGGCGGAAGTGCTGAAGACGCTGAGCCCGCGCGAAGAGAAGATCATCAAGATGCGGTTCGGGCTGCAGGACGGCAGCGAGCACACGCTCGAAGAAGTGGGGCAGCACTTCGCGGTGACGCGTGAACGCATCCGGCAGATCGAGGCGAAGGCGCTGCGGAAGCTGCGGCACCCGAGCCGGAGCCACCGGCTGCGTGCGTTTCTGGAGCAGCAGGGCGGCCTGGGCGGGGCCTGAGGGCGGCGCCCAGCGTCAGTAGTTCAGCAGTTCCTCGGCCTTCCTGACGATATCGTCGACCTGGGGAAGGATCTCATTTTCCAGGTCCGGGTGATAGCCGACCCAGGTGTCGAGCGCGGCGACGCGGCCGACGGGGGCGTCGAGGTGGGGGAACAAATCCGAAGCGGCGCGGGCGGCGATCTCCGCGCCATAGCCCCAGGAGAGAGTGTCCTCGTGGGCGATGAGCAGGCGGTTGGTCTTGGCAACCGAGTTCGCGATGGCCTCCCAGTCGTACGGAGCGAGTGAGCGGAGGTCGATCAGTTCGACCGTCACGCCGCGGCGGCGCTGTTCGATCTGGGTGGCGGCCTGGAGCGCCTTTTGAACGAGGGCGCCGTAGGTGACGATGGTGAGGCTCGTGCCGGGCTTGACGAGGCGCGCCTTACCGAAGGGAACGGTGAAATCGGGGCCGGGGTGCGGCGAGCGGTTGTAGGGCTCGCGGTAGAGGCGCTTGTGTTCGAGGAACAGCACCGGGTCGTCCGAGCGGAGGGCGGTGCGGAGGAGGCCGCAGGCGTCGAGCGCGTTGGAGGGGAAGACGACGCGGAGGCCGGGATTGTGGGTGAAGATGGATTCGCCGTTCTGGCTGTGATAGATGGCGCCGCCGTTGAGGTAGCCGCCGATGGCCACGCGAACGACGGCGGGGGCGGCCCAGGCGTTGTGGGAGCGCCAGCGAAGGGTGGCCATTTCGTCGCGGATCTGCATCATGGCGGGCCAGATGTAATCGAAGAACTGGATCTCGGGGACGGGTTTCAGGCCGCGCGTGGCGAGGCCGATGGCGCGGCCGACGATGCCCGCCTCGGCGAGAGGCGTGTTGAAGCAGCGGCGGGAGCCGAACTCGCTCTGCAAACCATGGGTGGCTTTGAAGACGCCGCCCTTGCCTTTCACGGCCTTGAGGTTCTCCTCGCGGCTGCAATCGGCGACATCCTCGCCGAAGACGAGAATATGCGGGTTGCGGCGCATTTCTTCGGCGAGCGTCTGGTTGATGGAGTCCACCATGGTGCGCGGCTCGCCGCGGAATTCGGGGGCGCGATCGAACTCCGGGGCGGCGGGATCGATGAGCGGGGAGTAGAGAAACCGCAGCGCGGAGCCGCGGGCCGGGGGAGCGGAGCGGAGAGCGCGCTCGGTGGCCTCGTGGATCTCGCGGTCGGCTTCGCGGCCGAGGCGGTCGAGCGATTCGACGTCCAGGATGCCTTCGCGGATGAGGAAGGCGGGGAGGCGGGTGAGCGGGTCGCGTGCGGCTTCGGCCTCCCGTTCGGCCTCCGTCTTGTAGAGGCGTTCGTCGTCGGAGAGCGAGTGGGAATAGGGGCGGGTGACGTGAGCGTGGACGAGCGCCGGACCAAGGCCGGCCCGGCAGTGCCCGGCGGCGCGGCTGAGGGCGCCGTAGGAGGCGACCAGGTCAGTGCCGTCGCATTCGATGCGCAGCAGGTCCGGGAAACCGGCGGTGAGTTTGGAGATGCTGGCGCCCGCGGTCTGGTGCTCGACGGGGACGGAGATGGCGTAGCCGTTGTCCTCGATCAAATAGAGGAGGGGGAGTTTTTCGAGGCAAGCAATGTTGAGCGACTCCCAGAACTCGCCCTCGCTGGTGGCGCCGTCGCCGGTGGTGACCAGGGTGATCTCCGAGCGCGCGCCGAGGTGGCGCGAGGCGTGCGCACAGCCGGCAGCCTGAAGGAACTGCGTTCCGGTGGGAGAGGAAGCGCTGACGATATGGAGGCGGGGGTGGCTCCAATGGGAGGGCATCTGGCGTCCACCGGAGGCGGGGTCGGCCGCCGCGCCGACGGCCTGGAGGAGCATGTCTTCGGCGGTGACGCCGAGGGCGAGGCACAGCGCGCGGTCGCGGTAATAGGGATAGACCCAGTCCTCGCCGGCGCGCAAGGCGAGCGCGGCGGCGATTTGGGCCGCTTCGTGGCCGGCGCCGCTGACTTGAAAGTAGATTTTGTTTTGCCGCTTGAGCAGCACTTCGCGGTCGTCGAGGCGCCGCGACAGGTACATGGTGCGATAGGCGTTGACCAGGGTTTCCGGTTGGAGGCCATGGTAACGGCTGGAAACGGCGGTGGCGACAGCGAGGTCAGCGCCGGTAGGCGTTGTCATCGACTCAATGCATCTCCCCAGGCTAGTTTAGCCCAGGATCGCGAGGCGTCGCGCGGCCGGGCCCGGGGCGGTCAGCGGATCTTCGAATAGTCGGTGGGCGTCATGTAGACGGCGTCCAGCTTCTGGACGATCTTGCCCGCCTTCTCCGATTCATCGCGCGCCTTGATCCACGCCGGGTCGGCGCGGAAGGCGTCCCACGACTTCTTGGCTGCGTCGGCGTCCTTGTGAGCCACGATATAGATCAGGGTGTTCGACGAAGCGGGGGCGGTGGTGGGAACCCAGTAGCCGATGTTGGCCATGCCGTGCTTTTCGAAGAGCTTCGTGGTGTGGTCCCGGAAGCGGGCCTGCAAGGCGTCGAGCTTGCCTTCGTGCGTGATGTAGGTGCGGAGTTCGAAGAGGCGATTGGAAGCCGCCTGCGCCTCGCGCACCGAGCCCAGCCGGTAGCCGGCGGCGAAGATGAGTGCGGAAACGGCAAGGGCCAGACAGGTTTTTCGGATCATGGGCGCGATTGTATCGCACGGCGGTATGATGCGAATCGTCATGCACAGCCGCAGACGGTTCCTTCTCACCAGCGCGGCGGCCGCCGCGCTCACGGTACGTTCGAGGGCCCAGGATGGAGGCGCGCAGCGGCTCCCACTGGACCGCCTCCAGGCCTGGGAGGCGCTGGGCTACGGGATGTTCATTCACTTCGGGATGAGCACGTTTGACGGGCAGGAGCTCTCGCCGGGCGACAAGCCCTCGTCGTTCTACAACCCAACGAAGCTCGACGTGGACCAGTGGATCAGCGTCGCGCGCGACGCCGGCATGAAGTACGCGGTGCTGACCACCAAGCACGTCGCGGGGCACTGCCTATGGCCGTCGAAGCACACGCGCTATCACGTGGGCACGAGCGGCAACCAGACGGACGTGGTCGCCGCGTTCGTGAAGGCCTGCGAGCGGCGCGGCGTGATGCCGGGCTTCTACTATTGCTCGTGGGACAACCACAACCGCTTCGGCTCGCTCACCTGGTCCGACACGATCGCACTGCGCAAGTCCGGGCAGAGCAAGGGGGCGACGGTGCCCGAACCCTACGTTTCGCGCGAGTACGAGGAGTTTCAGATGGCGCAGCTCGCCGAGCTGCTGACCGGGTACGGAAAGATCGGGGAAGTGTGGATCGATATTCCGATGATGCTCACGCGCGATTATCGCAACCGGTTGTACGCGCAGATCGCCCAGTGGCAGCCGGACACGGTGATCATGATGAACCACGGCATTGGGGACGGCTCACAGCTCGATACAAGCAAGGCATGGCCCACGGACCTGATGGCGATTGAGCGTTTCCTGCCCAACAGCGCGACCGGCCACGTGCCATGGCGCACGATCGAAAACAAGCGCTACTACATTCCGGGCGAGGTCTGTGACCCGATCGCGAAGGAGTGGTTCTATGTGGACAACGATCCGCCGCGAAGCGACGCCGAACTGCTGGGCATGTACCTGGTGACGCGCACACGCCGCTCGAACCTGCTGCTGGACGTTCCGCCGGACCGCACCGGGGTGATCCCGCCGATGCACACCGCGGCGCTGATGCGCTTGCGAAAGAACATCGACCGCGTGGGCGGCGTATGACGCCGCCGCGTTCGCCGGGCGGCCGGTCGAAGCGGGAGCGCATGATGACGGCGCTGGGCCACCGGGAGGCGGACCGCGTGCCGGTGAGCGATTTCTTCTGGGGCAGTTTCCTGAAGCGCTGGAGGGAGGAACTGGGTCTGGCCCCCGATGCCGACATCTACCGCTATTACGACCTGGACTGGATCCAGTTCAATCCGAATCTGGATCCGCACATCAAAGCGTTCGAGGTGCTGGAAGAGGACCACGAACACATCACGGTGCGAACGGGCTTCGAAGCGGTGCTGCGCAAGAACTACGATCAACCGATGCCCGGCTTCGTGCATTTCGAGACGGACACGATTGAGAAGCTGGAGTGCTTTGCCTTCGACAGCCCGGAGGACGAGCGGCGCTACCTGCGCGCGGGTGACGACCAGATCAACGGCGTGGGCGACGGCTTCGCGCGCGATACGCCGCCCTTCGTGGAACGGGTGCGGGCGGCGTATCCGGACTTCCCCGTGTTCGGCGGCGTGTGCGAGGCGCACGAGATGTTCTGGCGCATCGTTGGCACGGAGAACGCGCTGGCGTGGATGGGCCTCTATCCGGACGCGGTGGCGGGGTTCGTGGAGCGGCTGCATGCGTTCAACCTGGGCCTGCTGAAGGCGCAGATCCGGGCGGGCGGCGGCATGCTGGACGGCATGGTGATCTGGGGCGACGTGGCGTACAAGAAGGGGCTGCTGTTCTCTCCCCGCTTCTGGCGGGAGCACTTCAAACCGGGCGTGAAGGCGATGATCGATTGCTGCCACGAGCACGGCCTTCCGGTGATCTACCACGGCTGCGGCAACGTGAACCGGATCTTCGAGGACTTCGTGGAGTTGGGCGTGGACGCGTACAACCCGCTGGAGTTCAAGGCAGGCATGGATGTGCTGCCGCTGCGCCGGACGTTCGGGCACCGGATCGGCTTCTGCGGCAACATGGACGTGCAGGCGTGGTCGCAGGCGCCGCTCGAGGATCTCCGAGCGGTTGTACTCACGAAGCTGAACGCCGCCAAGGGAGGCGGGTACATTTTTCAATCCGACCATTCGGTGCCCGATTCGGTTTCCGCCGAGCGGTACGAGTACGTGCTGAACATAGTGCGCGCTCACGGCCGCTACCCGCTGGCGCTGGGCGAGTACGATCTGCCGGAGTTCGGCTGAGGCGGCGGGCAACTTTGCATCGGGGCCCCGCGTCGAATCAACATGGAAGGTATATGAGGCTGTCCGCCGCCCTGCTCCTGTGCGTATTGCTGCCGCCGGTGTTCGCGCAAGCGCCTGCCGCGCAAAAGAAGCGCCCCGCGCCCACGGCACCGCGCCCGGCCCGGCCCGCCAAGCCAAAGGCGCCGGAGAAGCCGCCGGAGTGGAAGATCGAGCGGCTGTCGATCGAAGGCAACCGCCTCTACACGGAGAGCCAGGTGCTCCAGGCGGCGGGTTTGCGCGTGGGCATGGTGGGCACGAAAGAGCTGTTCGACGGCGCGCGCGACCGTTTGATCGCCACCGGCGCGTTTGAGAACATCGGCTACCGCTATCAGCCGTCGGCGGAGAACACGGGCTTCGACGTCGCCTTCCAGGTGCAGGAGGTCCAGCAGGTCTACCCGTATCGCTTTGAGGCGCTGCCGGCGGACAACAAGGAGATGGAAGAGGCGCTGCGCAAGGCGGACCTGCTGATGGGGGCGAAGATTCCAGCGACGGAGACGGTTCTGAAGCGGTACGCCGCGGTGTTGCAGCGGTTCCTGGAGCCGCGGGGCTTCCGCAACCAGGTGCAGGCCAAAGTGCGGCTGGAAGGCGAGAACGAACTGATGGTGGTCTTCGGTCCGGACCGCCCGCCGATCACGGTGGCCGAGGTCCGTTTCACGGGCTCGCAGGTGATTCCGGAGGGCGTGTTGCGGCGCGCGGTGGCGGAATCGGGAATCGGCATGGTCTATCAGGAGACGCGGTTCCGCCGGATGCTGGACTACGCCGTGCGGCCGCTCTACGACGAGCGCGGGCGCCTGGCGGCGGCGTTCCCCAAGCTGGAGACGATGCCGGCGGAGAAGGTGCGCGGGATTGTGGTCACGGTGGCCGTGGACGAAGGCGACGTTTACACGCTGAAGAACGTGACGGTCACGGGAACGGAGTTGCGGCCTACCTTCGCGATCGGCGAACCAGCCAACCTGAAGAAGATCGGCGAAGAAGTGGACACGCTGGTGCAGGCGCTCAAACGGAAGGGCTATCTGAAAGCGTCCGCCGCGACCGAGCGGAAGTTGAACGCCAAGGAGAAGTCCGCGGACCTGTTTGTGAAGGTGGAAACGGGGCCGCAGTATACGATGGGCCGGCTGACCCTGAGGGGCCTGGACATCCACGGGGAAGCGGCCATTCGAAAGCTCTGGGGGTTGAAGGAAGGTTCGCCGTTCGACGCGTCCTACCCGGAGCACTTCCTGCGGCGCATCGAACAGGACGGCGTGTTCGACAACCTCAAAAAGACGAAGCCCGAGACGCGGGTGCTGGAGGAAGAGAAGCTTGTCGACGTGACGCTTCACTTCCAGTAGGACGGCGGGGCACGCCGCGCGGATGGCAATCGGCGCACTTCACGGTGTGAATGTTGAAGCGGCTCTTGGCGTTGACGAAGGTGGTGTCCATCTTCTCCACGTCCAGGCCGCAGTTGGAAAGCCGCGGGTGACAGTTGGCGCAGGAAGCCTTGGCGTCCTGGGTATGTCCCTGGTGGCAGGCCAGGCAGCTCAAGCCCTCGTGCACACCGACGGGCGTGCGGTCGTCGCCGCTCCAGACGGCATTGGTGGCGAGAGGAGCGTGGCACTGGTAGCAGAGCGCCTGGCGCCGGTCGGGGCTCATTTTGACGGGACGGCCATTCTCGAGCATGGCGGGAATGGCCATGCCGTCGAGCGGGACGTGATCCTGCTCGCGCCGGTCGTAGAGGGCGAGGGAGGGCCGGACCTTGCCGCCCGCCTTGCCTTCGCGGTGCACGGCGTGGCAGGTGAGGCAGGGCATGGCGGGCTTCGCTTCGTCGCCCGGGCGGACCATGCGCCAGGGTCCGCGGGTATCGAGGGGCTTCACGAGGCCGGCCACACTGCCTTCGAAGAACATGCCGTGGCAGCGCAGACAGTCATCCATTAACATGCGCTTGGCGTTATGGCGGGCGTCGAGGAAGATCTTGCCGAAGTTCGAGCCGTGCGGGCCTCGGCGCCAATCGGCGAACTGCGTCTGGTGGCAACCGCGGCAGCGCTCCACGAGGGTTTCGACATCGTTCTGCGAGAGCCGGAACTGTTCGGGCAGGTCATTCCTAACGTGGGCCGAGAGGCGGCGCAGCTTATTGGCGGTGGTCGCCTCATGGCAGCCCGTGCAGGAGACGGTCTGGTGAGTGGAGACCTTCCAGGCGGCATGGTTCTCCTGCATCTCGTGGCAGCGGATGCACTCCGAGCCGGAGGGTCCGCCGCCGCTCGAGACACCCAGGAGCCCCAGGGCGCTGAAGCCGAGCGCGGCGACGAGCACGCGATTCATGCGCGCCTCCAATCGCGGACGATGTGGCTCGACGACCAATAGGCAAGGGCCATGATGGTGAGCACGGGGTTGAATCCGCCGTTGGTGACGTGCACGCTGCCGTCCACCACATAAACGTTATCCACGTCGTGGACGCGGCCGGTGCGATCGACCACGGACGTCTTTGCGTCGGCGCCCATGCGGCAGGTGCCGGCCTGGTGCTGTCCGCCGCTGACGCCCTGGCCGGCGGTCCTGCGCCAGGTGCGCACGGCGCCGGAGGCGGCCAGCCATTGCTCGGCCCGGACGGCCATGGCGTTGCCGATTTCGATGGTGTGGGCGTGTTTGTAGCCGGAAATGCGCGCCACGGGAATGCCCCAGTGGTCCTTCACTTTGGGGTCCACCTCGACGCGCGAATCCCAGACCGGGATTTCCTGCGTCGGCCCTTGGACCATCACGCTGCGCCGGTAGTAGCTGCGCATGAAGTCTTTGCGGGCCTGGCCCCAGCGTGAGCCGCCGGGCGGGATGATCGACGAGAAATGAATCGGAAGGCGGATGAACTCGTTGGCGAGCATCGCGCCGCCGCGGAGGCCGGGGTTGCCGTGGTTGTAGTCGCAAACCGCGATGCTCGCGCCGGGACCGAGGTCGTCGTAGGTATCGAAATCGAAGAGGCCGACGGCGCCCGTGTAGGTGTGTCCTTGCAGGTTGCGTCCCACCCAATCGAAGCGGTTGCCGAGGCCGTTCGGGAACAGCTTGCTTCGGGAGTTCAGCAGGAGCCGGGCCGATTCAACGGCCGCCGCGGAGACCACAACGACGTCGGCGGGCTGCTCGCAGTACCGGCCGTCGGCGTCATAGTAGACGACGCCGCGGGCCCGGCCGCGATCGTCCACCTGCACCTCGCGCACCATGCAGTCCGTGCGCAGCTCGCACAGGCCGGTGGCCAACGCGCCGGGGATCACCGTATTCTGCGTGCCGCACTTGGCGTTGACCTCACAGGCGAAGCCGACGCACCAGCGGCACCGCATGCATCCGCCGCGGCCGTTGAAGGGCACGGAGTTGCGGAGCATGGGGATGTGGAAGGGATGGAGGCCGAGCTTCTTCGCGCCCGCCTCCAGGATCTGGTGTTCCCGCGACGGCGGCAGCGGCGGCATGGGCAGGGGCTTGCCGCGGCGGGGCCGGAAGGGGCTGGACGATTCATCGCCGGAGACGCCGATCTCCCACTCGGCCTTCGTATAGTGCGGTTCGAGGTCGTCGTAGGAGACGGGCCAGTCTTCCAGCGTGCTGCCTTCCGGAACGCCGTATTCGGAGCGCATGCGGAAGTCTTTCGGGTCGAACCGCCAAGCCATCGCACCGTAGCTGAGGGTGCCGCCGCCAACACAGGCGGCGTTGTTGTGATAGCCGCCCTGACTGGCCAGCACGACGCGTTCGGACGCCGAGGGACCTTTGCCTGAGACGATCACGCGAGGGTTGCGCTCGTCGTCCGGACCGAAGGCGTTGCCGAGCACGGAGGTGCGCTGGTTGCGAAGGTCGTCCTTGCGGCAGTCCGCCGCGGTATACCATTTGCCGCGCTCGAGGAGCGCGACCTTCATGCCGGCGACCGCGAGTTCCTTGGCGACGATGCCGCCGCCCGCGCCCGCACCAACCACCACGGCGTTCACTTTCGGTAGACGCATGATTCAGGCTCCGTAGGGCAGGCGGCCGCGCACCGGGGGATTCGGGACGCCGAGCATCCGCCAGCTTGCCGCGTTGCGGTTGCCGCCATGGCGCGGGCTGCCGTAGTAGCCCTGCATGGTGTGGGCGAGGGCGAGTTCGAAGAACTCCTTCTGGAGGCCCTGGCCGCGCTCCCAGGAGGAGAGCAGGGCGGCGCGGGCGCCGGGCGGGAGTTCGGCGAACGCGCGCCCGTGCTGCTCGCGCGCGGTGCGTTCGAGCAGCGCCAGGCCGTCACGATAGAGGGCGCGGCGCGGGCGGTAGCGCCTGGCCAACTGGCGGTCAATGAAGACCACCACGCCGGCTTCCGCGGCGCCGGGGTCGCCATCGGGCGGGATCAGGGTATCGGCCACGGCGGCGAGCGTCTGGACTTCGGAAGGGGTGAGGGACCGCCAGTGGCTGGTGGCGCAGCCCGCCAGACCGCCCGCGGCGGCGGCGGCGAGGAACTCGCGCCGGGCAGGCTTATCGGATCTTTTCATCCTGAACTTGATCCTATCGGGAAAGCAGCCGTGCCGCAAGGATTTTCGCCCGATGCCGGCACGTGGGGACACGCCCCGGCTATACTGGCGCTCGTGAAACAACGCTCGGGAGCGTGGACCGACGCCGCGATTCTGCGTCACTTCGAGGCGCTACCCGGAGGCCGGTCGGCGTTCAAGCACCTGGTTCGGGAGCTTGGGGTGAAGGGCGAGGAGCGCCAGCACCTGGAAACCGCGCTGGAGCGGCTGGCGGAGCGCGGCGATCTGATCGAAACCAAGAGCGGGCATTATGTTCTGGCGAGCCGGAGCCGCGACTTCGCGGCGGGCCGGCTGAACGTCCATCGGGACGGTTACGCCTTTCTGATCCCCGACCATCCGATCGAGTGGCTGAAGGGGGACGTGTACGTTCCCGCGAGCGAGGCCGCGCGGGCGATGCACGGGGACCGCGTCCTGGTGCGGATCCGCCGGATCGAAGCGGGCGGGCGCGCCGACGGCGAGATTGTGAAGATCCTGGGGCGGGCCCATCAGACGGTGGTGGGGGAGTTCCTGGTGAAGCGCCGGGGCAATTTCGTGAAGCCCCACGACGAACGCATTCCGCACTGGATCGAGATTCCGGAGGGGATGGAGCGGCCGGCGGGCGCACCCAACGTGGACCGGATCGGCGTGGGGGAACGGGCGATCGGCGGAGCCGACGAGATGGACGGCATGGTGGTGAACGTCGAGATCCTCGAGTTTCCGGAGGGGGGCGAGAACGCGGTCGGCCGAGTGATCGAGATCCTGGGGTTTCCAGACGATTTCGGCGTCGACGTGGAGATCATCATCCGGAAGCACCATATCCCGCACCGGTTCCCGGCGGAGGTGCTGGAGCAGGCGCAGGCGATCCCCTCGACGATCCGGTCGGACGAAGCGGGCCGGCGGCGCGACTTCCGGGGCATGGACATTGTCACCATCGACGGCGAGACGGCGCGCGATTTCGACGACGCGGTTTGGGTGGACCGGCTGCCGAACGGGAACTTCAAGCTGGACGTCCACATTGCCGACGTGAGCCACTACGTGCGGCCGGGCTCAGCGATCGACGGCGAGGCGTTCCTGCGCGGCACGAGCGTCTACTTCCCGGACCGCGCGGTGCCGATGCTGCCGCTGGAGCTCTCGACGGAGATCTGTTCGCTCAAGCCGCAGGTGGACCGGCTGGTGATGTCGTGCCTGATGGAGATCGACCATCGGGGCGACGTCGTGTCGCAGGAGTTCGTGCGCGGCGTGATTCGCAGCGTGGAGCGGATGACCTACACGAACGTCCACCTGGTGCTGGAAGGGGATGCGGGGCAGCGCGAGCGCTACCAGCACCTGATCGGGCGCTTCGAGCTGATGCGCGAGCTGGCCTTGATCCTGAACCGGAAACGCGTGAAGCGCGGCTCGATCGACTTCGACCTGCCGGAGGCCCTGATCACCTTCGACGACGCGGGAGCGATGACCGGCGTGTTGCGCCACCCGCGGAACATCGCGCACCGGCTGATCGAGGAATTCATGCTGGCGGCGAACGAATCCGTGGCCGCGGCGCTGGAGTCCGCCGAGGTTCCCTCGGTGTACCGCATCCATGAGCCGCCCGAGGCGAAACGCGTGATGGAGTTCGAGGAGTTGGCCGCGCATTTCGGCTACACGCTGGGCGTGGGGCCGATTCCGGTGAAGCGTTTTTCCCTGGTGGACCGCAAGGGCGACGGACGCAAGGTGCGCCGCGACCTGACGTTGAATGACGAACTGCGCATTACGTCGCGGCACTACCAGAAGCTGGTGGCGCAGATCGAAGGCAAACCGGAGGAGCGGATTCTCAGCTACCTGATGCTGCGCTCGCTTCGCCAGGCGCGGTACAGCGAGCGGAACAGCGGGCACTTCGCTTTGGCGGCGTCCTCCTACACGCACTTCACCTCGCCCATACGCCGGTATCCCGACTTGATGGTCCATCGCGCGCTCGGGGCGCGCATCGACGAAGCGCCGCCGCGGTGGACCGAAGACGAACTGCACGCGATGGCCGAGGAATGTTCCCGTACCGAGCGGCGCGCCGCCGACGCCGAGCGGGAACTGGTGGAATGGAAGAAAGCGAAGTTCATGATCGACCGCGTCGGGGAGGAGTTCGACGGACTGATCATCAGCACCGCGAAATACGGCTTCTGGGTGGAATTGCGCGATCTGTTCATCGAAGGTTTCGTACCCATCGACACGCTGCCGGGCGAGCGTTTTCTCTATCACGAGAACACGCGCAAGATCGTGGGCGAGCGGTCGAGGAAGCAGTTTTCGATCGGCGATGCCGTGCGGGTGATTCTCGACCGCGTGGACGAGATGGAGAAGAAGCTGCAGTTCTCGGTGGTGGTTCCGGAGTCCGGCCGGCGGCGGCGGCGCCCGGAACGGTGATCGCTCCCGGCTATCTCGAAGACGCCTCCGGTTTTCGCGGGCATGCGGAGCGGCTGCTGATTCCGGGCTCGGAAGACGAATTGAGCGGGATGCTGCGCGAAGCGACCGCGGCGGGGATGCCGGTGACGATTGCGGGCGCGGGAACGGGAGTCACCGGCGGGCGAGTGGCACAGGGCGGATGGGTGGTCTCGCTGGAGCGGTTCCGCGGGCTGGATCTGAATGGCGAAACGGCGACGGCAGGGGCGGGTGTTGCGCTGTCCGACGTGCAGGCGGCCGCGCGGCGCAAGGGGCGATTCTACGCGCCGGACCCGACCGAGTGGTCGGCTTCGGTGGGTGGCACCATCGCCACCAACGCAAGCGGGTCGCGCAGCTTCCGGTACGGCGCCACGCGCGGGCACGTGCTGGCGCTTACCGTGGTCCTGTCGAACGGCGAAGTGCGCCGGTACCGGAGGGGCGAAGCGATCGACTTCGACGTGCCGCGAGTGCGGGCGCCCCAGGCGCGCAAGCACTCCGCCGGATATCCCCTGGCGCCGGGCATGGATTGGGTGGATCTGTTCATCGGCTCGGAAGGAACACTGGGCGTGGTGACCGGGGCGGAACTGCGCCTGCTGCCTCTGCCGGGAGCGCTGTTGGCGGGCGTGCTGTTTTTCGAGGGGACGGAACGGGCGCTGGCCGCCTGCGGCGAATGGCGCGGCGTGGCCGGCCTGCGGATGCTCGAATACATGGACCAGGGTTCGCTCCACCTGCTGCGGGCGCGGTTTCCGGAGATTCCCGCGGCGGCCACCGATGCGCTCCTGATTGAGCACGAACTCGCGAGCGCCGCGGACGAAGACGCCTGGCATCGGCGAATGGAAGAGGCCGGCGCGTTGGCCGACTCCTGGCTCGCGGCGGGCGATGCGGACCGCGAGCGCTTCCGCCGGTTTCGACACGCGCTGCCGGAATGTGTCAACGACACGGTGCGGCGGAACGGATTTCTGAAGCTGGGCTCGGACTACGCGGCGCCGGTGGCGCGCAACGCGGAGATGATGGCGTGCTACCGGCGGCGGCTCGATGAGGAGTTCCCGGGGCAGACGGCGCTGTTCGGACACCTGGGCGATGCGCACGTGCACGCGAACATCCTGCCCCGATCGAAAGAAGAGGCTGCGCGGGGAGCGGAGCTGATGCTCGAGTTCGCGCGGAAAGCGATTGAGTTGGGCGGCTCGATCTCCGCCGAGCACGGGCTGGGCAAGCGCAAGGCGCACCTGCTGGCGCTGCAATACAGCGGGGAAGAGATCGAAGCCATGAAGGCGGTGAAGCGGAGGCTGGATCCGCAGTGGCTGCTGGGCCGCGGAACGCTCTTCGCGGGATAGGATAATGGAACTGCATGCGAGTGTTCCTCTGGGCGATGGTTGTCGGGGCGGGCGCGGCGCCGGCCTGGGCCGACGGTCTCCTGCCGCCCTTGACGCCGGAGCAATCGGCGCGCGCCACCCGGCTCGTCCAATCGTTCAAGGAGAATCCGCGAGGACCGTTCCTGCGCATCCGGTGGTTCTGCAAGGACGGCTCCGTACTCCCTCCGGCGGGCACGCCGTGCAAGGAGCGCGGCGGCGGTAACCAGCACGCCGAACTCTCGGCGGAGGCGAAGGAACTAGCGCAGCTTCAGGTGGACATCGGCACCATCCTGGTGAGCCAGAGCTTCGACCAGTTGATGGATGCCCGGCGCGACCATCATCGACTCCGGCAAATCGTCCTGGAGAAGTACCTGTTCGATATCGACCACGGCTGGATCTACCGGAAGGCGATCAGCTACCGTGGTTCGCGCCAGGCGGAAGACGAAGAGAAAGCGGGGCGCGAGTTCCTGGTGCGGCTGCTGGCGAACCCGCAATGGGCGCGCCGGAATTACCTGCTGGCGAATCAACTGATCGACGCGATGCCGCACGGATTGCCGGACAGCAAGGTGAAGCGGGTGCGGATTCTGGCGACGGCGATCGCCGACCGTGATCCGCGCTTCCAGCCGATCCGGGCGCGAATCCACTCGACACCGAGCGAGCGGGATGTGGAGTTCGTGGAAGATTTCCTGGTGAAGAACAACCCGCCGGCGGCGGTGAAGGAACTGGCGACGGAACTGGCCCGACTGCTGCGCGAGGAGAAGGCGCAGGGGAATCTGGCCGCGCGCCTGCCCAAGCTGCCCTTGATGAACGAGCCGGCGCTGGATGGCGCGCTGCGGGCGTTCGAGTCGGCGTTGGGCGAGTCGTCGAGCCGGGAGAGGTTTTTTTCAGCCGGGGCGGCGCTCTCGTTTGAGATCCACCGGAGCGTCACCAATTCGCGTGATGGGCGCCGCAACCTGGCGCTGCTCGACCTGAACGCGCTGGTGCAGGAGGCGGCGTTCGGAACGAAGATTGACCTGCGCGGCGCCACGCGGCGGCAGATGCTGTGGCACCTGCGGGATCACTTCCGGTATTCCGTTGGCGCGGGGCTGCTCTCTGCGCGGCAATATGAGGCGCTGCACGCGCAACTCGCCTCCTTGGAGGCGAAGACGGACGCGGGCGCCGCGGAGTGGTTCCAGGCGGTGAAGTACCTGGCGCGATCGGGGGAATGGACGCGGGCGACCGTGGCGCGGGACTTCGGTCCTGTGGCCCGGCACTACCAGAACTTCGAACCGCTGGCGCGCCCGCTGGTGGATCACATTGTGCGGGGCTCCATGGCGCTGCCGCTCTCGCATCACGTGGAAGTGCTGATGGCGGACGCCAACCGCGCCGTGGGCATCCGGCATTCGGTGCTGGGCGAGACCTCATCGGGCGGAGTGGTGGGTCTGAATCCGGGAATCGCGGTGGGCAGGCTAGGCATCCTGGCCACGAATCAGGAGGCGGCCGGGGCCGTGGATCCGCGCGGCATTTACGTGATCCCGGAAACGGTCTCCGACCTGAAGCCGATGGCGGGGATCCTGACGCTGGACAGCGGCAACATGCTGTCGCACACCCAACTGCTGGCGGCGAATCTGGGCATTCCGAACGCGACGGTGCCGTCGTCGTTTCTGCCGCGGCTGGAGAAGCTGCGCAGCGCCGAGCTGTTCT
>DALYJJ010000023.1:38636-57443 GCA_031969915.1 Bryobacteraceae bacterium
CGGTGACGCCGCGCGGCGTGGTGGTGGTCAGGGAGAAGAGCAGCTTGTCTTCGGAGGAGCGGCGGCTCTTCGTGGACAAAGCGCCGGCGCGCCCGCGCTTCGCGTTGGACGCCAGCCGGGTGAACCTGCAGGAGCGATCGATCCTGAGTCTGACGGACGTGGGGTCGAAGGACTCGGGCATCCTGTCGGGGCCGAAGGCGGCGAACCTGGGCCAACTGGCGCGGTACTTTCCGAGCGAAGTGCCGCCGGGGTTGGTGATCCCGTTCGGCATCTACTGGGAGCACATCAACCGGCCGATGCCGGGGGACAGCGAGCCGCTCTCGCGGCGCATCGCCGCGGCCTATGTGGAAGCGGACCGGATGCGCGAGGCGGGCGCAACGCCGGCCGAGGTTTCGGCGTTCATCTATCCGAAGCTGGCGGAGTTCCGGCGCAAGATCCGGTCGATGCCCTTGCTGCCGCCCTTTCAGCGGCTGTTGACCGAGCGCCTGCAGCGGATGTTCGGCCAAGACGGAAGCTACGGGGTGTTTGTGCGCAGCGACACGAACGCAGAGGATCTGCCGGAGTTCACGGGCGCGGGGCTGAATCTGACGGTGCCGAACCAGGTGGGCCTGCCCAACATCCTGCAGGCGATTCGGGAAGTCTGGGCATCGCCGTTCAGCGAGCGCGCCTACGACTGGCGTGCGCGGATCATGACCGGCAGCGAGCGCATCTATCCGTCGGTGATCGTGCAGCGCGCGGCGGCTTCGGACAAGAGCGGGGTGATCGCGACGGTAAACCTGGAGTCCGGGGAGAAAGACGAGTCCACCGTGAATGTCAGCGAAGGGGTGAGCGCGGTGGTGGACGGCGGGGTGGCGGAATCGCTGCTGCTGCGCCCGGACGGCTCGACGCGTTTGTTGCAGCAGGCGCGGGGAACGTACCGCAAGCGGCTGCGGCCGGAGGGTGGGTTTGAGAACGTGCCGGTAAGCGGCGAGGAGCGGGTGCTGTCGGACGAGGAAGCGGCGCGGGTGCGGCGTCTGATCGCCGACGTCAAGGCGAAGTACCCGCCGGTGAAGATGGAGGCCGGCGAGACCATGCCCTGGGACATCGAGTTTGGGTTTGAGGGCGGACGGCTGCGGCTGTTCCAGATCCGCCCGCTGGTGCGCTACCAGGAAGTGCGGCTGCTGGAGGCGTTCTCGAAGATCGAGGGACCGGCGGGGGGCACTGCGCGGACCGTGGCGCTCGACGACCGGTTGGCCGAATGAAGCGGGCCGCGCTGCTGCTGCTGGTGCTGCCCGCGGCGCTGGCCGCCTATCCGCTGGACGGCGCGGAGCGAACGGGCATTCGCCGCCTGACCGGGTACAAGCTGTTTCTCAAACTGCCGCCGGGCGCCGGGCTGACCACATCCGAAATCAAGCTGCGGCTGCGGGGGCAGGCGTTCGACATCGACGCCGGCACGGCCAAGGACGCGGCGCTGCAGAGCGGCCTGGAGCGGATCTTTGCGGCGCGCAATCCCTCCTATTCGGTGGCGTTGCTGGACATCAGCGACCCGGCGAAACCTCGCTACGCGGCGCTGCGCGAAACGGACAAGCGCATTCCGGGCAGCGTGGGCAAGCTGCTGGTGGCCACGGGTCTGTTCGACGCGTTGCGGCGGCGCTTCCCGGAAGACACGGCGGCGCGCGAGCGGTTCCTCCGCGAGACGGTGCTGACGGCGGACCGCTTCGTATACACCGACGGCAAGACGGTGCCCACATACGAAGTGGGAGCGGCGCGGGTGGTGAACAAACGCGTGGAGGCGGGGGATCGCTACAACCTTTACGAGTGGCTGGACCATATGCTCTCGCAAAGCTCGAACGCGGCCGGCTCATTCGTGTGGAAAGAAGCGATGCTGATGCGCGCCGGGGCGGGCGCGGGCTTCCTCGAGAAGACGCCCAAGACGGAGCTTTCGCGCCTGGCTCTGGAGACCCTGGAAGATCCGCTGCGCGCCGCGGGCCTCGACACGTCGGCGCTGCGGCTGGGCACGTTCTTCACAAGAAACGCGAGCGCGGCCATTCCGGGAACGGCGAGCTACGCGAACCCTCGCGAACTGCTGCGGTGGCTGGTGAGGCTGGAGCAGGGGCGCCTGATCGACGAGTGGTCGAGCCTGGAGTTGAAGCGCCTGCTCTACTTCGCGCGGCCCCGCTACCGCTATGCCTCGTCGCCCGCGCTCAACCGGGCGGCGGTGTACTTCAAGTCGGGCTCGCTGTTTGAATGCGCGCCGGAGCCCGGATTCCAGTGCGGCCAGTACAAGGGGAACAAGACCAACCTGATGCACTCGGTGGCGATCGTCGAATCCGGGACCAAGGTCTACCTGGTGGCGCTGATGTCGAATGTGCTGAAGCTGAACTCCGCGGTGGAGCACCAGACGATCGCGACGGAGATCGAGAAGCTAGTTCAGGCCGGCCGCTGAGACTTCGCTTCGGGCGGCCGCGGGCGCGTCGCCGCTTCCGCAGATCAAGCGATCGAGCTTTCGAATCAGGCCGGGCAGCACTTCCCCGCCCTTGGGGTCCTTCATCAGGGCCACGGCGACGTACTGGTGGTCGCCCGCTTCGATGAGCGCGGCGTCGGAGTGCCACTCGCCCCAGGTTCCCGACTTTCGGTAGATCTGCCGCGGCAAGCCGGCCAGTCCCTTGACGAACTTGTGTTCGATGCCCGGGTTGCCGAGGATCCGCTTCATCTCCGCGCTGAACTCGGGGCTCACCAGCTTGCCCTGCGCGAGCAGCGTGAAGAAACGGGCGGCCTGGAACGCGGTTGCGCCATGGGAGAGGTTGTGGAGCGGGTCGCGTTTCCAATAATCGTTCGGGCCGCCATAGGCTTTCCCGACCCAGAGCCCGCCGTTGGCCTGAGGATCGTAGAGGCGGTACTTATCGCTTTGCAGAACCCGGGCGATGAAATCGAAGCCGATCGATTGGATGGCCTTGGAGGCGTCGGTATTGGAGGAGAACCGGGTGAGGCGGACGAACATCTCCCGCACCGCCGGGTTGTAGATCATCATGCCCTGGCTGATCTTCTCGAAACCGGCCAGCAGGATGGCGATCTTGGGGAGGCTGGCGGCGTACATCATGTGGCGGTCGTTCAGGCCGGCATAGCGGGGATGGGCGGGGTCGGTGACGTCGACCAGGGCCACGGCCATGCGTCCGTCTTCGACCGCCGCCGCGAGTCCGGAACTGGCCAGGGTGCGCTGCAACTGGCCTTGCAGCACCGGGTCGGGCGGCAATTCGGCGGCAGGCAGCGCCCAGACGCCTACCAATCCAAGTAGCGACACCAGCGCCGCTCTTCCGAAAACCATAGTTTCGATTGTGTCACAGGATGGGTGGCTAGCGCTGGCTCGCCTCGCCGGCGGCGACACGGCGGTTGAATTCGGCGCTGCCTTTGCGGGGCACGGAGAGGGAGGTCCAGGACGGGGCGAAGTGGCGCGCGAGGAAGACAATCTGGCCGGTGTGGTAGGAGTAATGGGCCACCTGGCGGTTGATGGCCTGCATGACGGAGTGGGCTTCGCCGCGGATGGTGACGGTGCGGGTGAGGCCGGCATCGGTGAGGGAAGCGAGCGCGGCGTAAAGGCACTCCCAGCCGGCGCGCCACTGGGCCATCAGTTCATCGCGGCTGGCGGCGGGGGCTTCGAACTCGGAGTCGCGGTCACGCCAGGGCTTCTCGCCGTCGGTGGTGAGGAAATCGGTCCAGCGGCTGCGCATATTGCCGGCCATGTGCTTGACGATGACGGCGATGGAGTTGGATTCGGGGTCGAGTTGGGTGAACAGATGCTGGTCTGGGACTTGCGCGAGGGCGCGTTCGGCGAGGCCCTGGTAATAGCGAAACAGGGCCAGGGAGTCTTCGAGGTAGGAGTCCGTGCGGAGGAGCGCCATGGGATGAGACTAGCGCACACGGAGGGAGGGATGACTGTGTGGGGGCCTGTATAATTGCTGGGAGATGGACGTATTCGAAGAGATCGTGCGCTTGCGGCGTCTGGGGCAGAAGTGCGCGGTGGCGACGATTGTCCAGGTGCGCGGGTCGATCCCGAGCTATGAAAGCGCGAAGCTGCTGGTGCGGGAAGACGGGTCGATGGCGGGGACGATCGGCGGGGGGTGCGTGGAGGCCGAGGTTTGGAACGCGGCGCGCGAAGTGATTGAGACGGAGAAACCGCGCAAGCTGTCCTTCAACCTGGGGCAGGACGCGGCTTACGACAACGGCTTGATCTGCGGAGGGCAGTTGGACGTGTTCATCGAGTGCGTCGTGCCGCAGCCGAAGGCGTTCATTTTCGGCGCCGGACACATTTCGAAGAGTCTGTCGAAGGTGGCGCAGATGGCCGGCTTCGCCACGGCGGTCATCGACAACCGGGACGCGTTCGCGAACCGGGAGCGATTCCCGGAGGCGGATGAGGTCTTCGCCGAGGAGTACGAAGAGGTCTTTCCGAAGCTGGAGATCAACTCGTCGAGTTACGTGGTGATCGTGACGCGCGGGCATCGGGACGACATGCGGGTGCTGCGCTGGGCGGTGACCACGGGGGCGCGCTACATCGCGATGGTGGGCAGCCGGCGGAAGGTGTACGCGATCCTGAAGGAGTTCGAGAAGGAAGGCCTGGAGCGCGAGAGCTTCGAGCGCGTATTCGCGCCGATGGGCTTTGAAATCGGAGCGATTACGCCGGAAGAGATCGCGGTCTCCGTGGTGGCGGAAATGATCGCCATGCGCCGCGCGCCGGAGGGATCGTGGCGGACGCACTCGAAGAGCGTGTTCCGCGGCGCGGTGGCCGCGTCGTCCTAGCGGTTGCCTCGGATGAACATCGCAGGGATCATTCTGGCCGGGGGCGCCTCGCGCCGGATGGGGCGGCCGAAGCCGTTGCTGACGATCGGCGATGAGACGTTCGCGGACCGGCTGATCCGCGTGCTCTCTACCGTGTGCCAGCCAGTGGTGTTGGTGCTGGGGCACCAGGCGGAAGCGATCCGGGCGGGCGTGCGCAGGCTGGACGAGGTGTGGGTGACGGTGAACGCGGATCCGGAGCGCGGCCAACTCAGTTCACTCCAAACGGGACTGCGCGCAGTGCCGGCGGCGCACGAGGCGGCGATGTTCGTGCCGGTGGATTACCCGGCCGTGAGCGAGCAGACGGTGGCCCGGCTGGCGGAGGCGATCCGGCATGCCCCGCTCGCCATTCCCCGCTTCGGCGGCCGGAACGGGCATCCGGTGTGCGTGCGGCGCGAGATCGTGGAGGAGCTTCTGGCGCTGCCGGTGGAAGGCCAGGCCCGCGAGGTGATTCACCGGCGCCATGAGTTGGCCCGGTTCATCGAATGCGACGATCCCGGGATCGTGAACGACATCGACGAGCCGGCGGACTACCAGCGGTTGGCGGAGCGGCGATGAGACGCTGGTTGCTGGCTGCGGCGGGCCTGTTCCTGGCGGCGGCGCTGGCCCTGCCGTTTCTGAAAGCGGACAGCTTCGCGGCGCAGATCAGGGAGGCGTTGGAGCGTTCCCTGCGGCGCAAGGTGGAGTTCGGGAAGGTGCGTCTGCACCTGCTGACGCGGCCCGGTTTCTCCATCGACGAGGTGATCATCCACGAGGACCCGGAGATCGGTCTGGAACCGGTGGCGTACGTGACCTCGCTCGACGCCGGCCTCCACTGGCGCAGCCTGTTCACGCGGCGGCTGGAGTTTTCTTCGCTCCGGCTGGAGGAGCCGAGCCTGAACCTGGTGCGCACGGATCGGGGCGCCTGGAATGTACAGAAGCTGTTGTCGGCCGTGCTGGAAAGCGCGCCGGGGGGACGGGTTCCCCGCTTCGAAGTACGCGCCGGGCGCGTCAACTTCAAGTCCGGCGACTTGAAGTCCGCGTTCTACGTGACCGACGCGGACGTGGATCTGACGCCGGAATCCGGCGGACTGTCGCTCACGTTCTCCGGCGAACCGGCGCGCACGGACCGAGGGGCGGAAGGGTTCGGACGCCTCTCCGGCCGGGCCCGGTGGCGGACGGGCGACGGACGCCTGGATGCGGATCTGCAACTGGAGCGCAACGCGATCTCCGAGCTTTCCACGCTGATCGCGGGCCGCGACCTGGGGTTGCATGGCAGCGTCTCGTCGCGGGTGCATCTGACGGGGACGCTGACCGGGTTGGAGGTCGGCGGCGAACTCCGGCTGGAGGACATTCACCGTTGGGATCTGATGCCGGTGCGCGGACGCGAGTGGCCGGTGGGGTTTCGCGGCCGCCTCGATCTTTCGGGTCAGAGCCTGGAGCTGGCCGCGGGCTCGAGCAAAGCGTTCACCCTGCGGCTGCGCGCCAAGGAGTGGATGACCAGGCCGCAGTGGGGCGTCTCAGTGGCGGTGGACGGGATCCCCGCGTCGTCGGTGATCGAGGTGGGCCGGCATATGGGATTTCCGCTTCCTGAGGAGCCGCAAGTGGAGGGCAACCTGGCCGGCGTGGTCGGCTACTCTTCGCAGAACGGGTTGCAGGGGCAGGTGTCGCTGAAGGGCCTGCAAGTGCGGCTGGCGGATACGCCGCTGGTGTTTTCGCAGGGTCAGGTGGTGGTCCACGGACGGGTAGTGGAGTTCGGCCCCGCGGAACTGGAGTACGGGCCGCACCGGCCGCGCGTCTCCGCCACCTACAACCAGGAAAGCGACTCGCTGGCGATGGAACTGACGGCGCGCGGGCTGCCGCTGAGCGACCTGAAGAACCTGCTGCGGCTGGCGCCGACGGGCGAGTCAGCGGGGCCCTGGATGGCCAGGCTGGAGGGAGGCGCCTGGAGCGGGACGCTTTCCTACACGCGGGGAGCGGAGGAAGCGCCGGCGTGGGAGGGCTCGTTCGACCTGGAGCGAAGCACGCTGGCGATCCCCGAGCTGGCGAAACCGATCGCGGTGGCGCGAGCCAGTGTGTCGCAGGGCGAGGGCCGTCTGGAGGTGAGCCGTTTTCGGGGCTCGGCCGGGGGGATCGGGTTCTCGGCCGACTATCGGCGGCTGGACGACGCGGCCAAGCGGGAGCGCCTCCAGGTGACCATTCCGCAAGCGGACGCCGGCGAACTGGAGGCGCTGCTACAACCGGTTCTGGTGCGGCGCCAGGGGCTGATCGCACGAGCCTTGCGAAGGGCGCCGCCGCCGCCGGAGTGGCTCTCCTCGCGGCGCCTGGAGGGCGGAGTGCGCATCGGCCGCCTGGATCTGCCGGGCGGCCCGATGGAGAGCTTCGGGGCGCGGTTGGCGTGGGAGGGGCCTTCGGTGGACCTGTTGTCGGTGGAGGCGCGGTATCGGGGCGCGCACATTGCGGGCTTCCTGGCCACCGATCTGCGCGGGGCTTCGCCCAAGTACCGTTTCTCGGGGCGGGCCGAGCATCTGGCCTGGCGCGACGCGGAGTTCGACGTGGAGGGCACCGTGGAGGCGGAGGGCACGGGGGCGGAACTCTGGCAGAACCTGATCTCGGAGGGCGTGCTCGAAGCGCGCGGGCTCCAGATCGGAGGGGACGACGTGAAGTCGATCAGCGCCGCCTATCTGTTCGGCACGGTGCGCGGCACGCCGCGGTTGCAGGTGGCGAACATGGAAATGACCTGGGGACAGGAGACGTACCGGGGACAGGGCGGATCGCAGGCGGACGGGCGGCTGGTGTTCGACCTGGCTTCGGGACGGCAGAAGATGCGGCTGGGGGGAAGCCTGGCGGCATTGCAGTTCGAGGTGGCGCGGTAGGAAGCTGGACGTATGCCTCGTCCGCTACTGCTGCTGTTCCTGCCGGTCCTCGCGTGCGCGCAGGCGATCGACACGAAGCCGTACATCAGCCGGCTGGAGAAGAACCTGACGGAGAGCATCGTCGCCTTCTGGTATCCGCGCTGCCTGGACAAGCAGCACGGCGGGTACCACCTGCACTGGGGCGCGAAGGGTGAACGCAAAGAGGGAACCAAGGCGATCGTGGTCCAGGCGCGTATGCTCTGGCTCTCCGCGCGCCTGGCGCGCGCCGGTTACCGGAAGCAGGAGATGCTGGCGGCGGCGGAACACGGCTACCGCTTCTTGAAAGACAAGATGTGGGACGCCGCCAACGGCGGGTTCTATTGGGAAGTGGACGCAACGGGCGAGCGCCCCGTCCGCCGCCAGAAGCATCTCTACGGACAGGCGTTCGGATTGTACGCGGTCTCCGAGTATGCGCAGGCGAGCGGGCGCGCCGACGTTCGCGACTTCGCGATCCGTATCTACCAGACGCTGGAGGCGAAATCGCACGACCGCGAGTTCGGGGGCTATCGCGAGTTCTTCAGCGCAGACTGGGCGGATCCCGATCCCACCGAGCGGCCCTACATGGGAGTGGCGCCCGGCATCAAGCTGATGAACACGCATCTGCACCTGATGGAGGCGGTAAGCACGTTCTACCAGGCGACGCGGCACGCGCCGGCGCTGGCGCGACTGGCGGAGTTGATGCACATCGAGAGCAGCGCGGTGGTTCGCAAAGGCGCCACCGCGTGCACCGACAAGTACGACCGCGACTGGAAGCCGAGGCTGGACGGCGAATGGGCGCGCGTTTCGTACGGACACGACCTGGAGAACATCTGGCTGCTGGTGGAGGCCTCCGGCGCCGCGGGTGTTTCGCCGTACCCGATGCTGGACCTTTTCCGCGAGAGCTTCGCCTATTCCATGCGCCACGGCTACGACGCGGCGAACGGCGGGTTTTACGATAGCGGCCCGCTGATGCAGGCCGCGGACCGGCGGGCCAAGGTCTGGTGGGTGCAGGCGGAAGCGTTGGTAAGCGCGCTGACAATGTACAAGCTGACTCGCGAGCGCGCGTACTTCGACGTGTTCGCTCGGACACTCGACTTCGTTGAGACGCGGCTCACCGATGGGGCCACCGGCGAATGGCACGCCCAGATTGAGCCGGACGGAAACGCCAGCGGGGACAAAGGGCACAACTGGAAGGCCGGTTATCACAATGGCCGCGCGATGATCGAGTGCCTGGCGCTGCTGCGCGGATTGTGATTTCAGATGATCGCGGCGGCGCGCAAGAGAGCGGCAACAGTGGTGGCTTCGGTGATCTCACCGCGTTCGATCATGGCCAGGGCGTGGTGGTAGGGCGTCCAGCGGACGGAGATCGATTCGTCGGGGCAGGGCTCGGCCGCGGCGGGAGAAAGGCCGGTGGCCAGGAAGAGGTGCTCCCGGCTGCTCAGGACACCGTTGCAGAGATCGAGGAAGCCGAGATGACGCCAATGCGCGGCGGCGACTCCGGCTTCCTCGCGGAGTTCGCGGCGCGCGCCTTCTTCAATGCCCGGCTCGCCGTCCTCCACGCCCCCGCGAGGGATCTCCCAACTGTAGCGTTCAATGGGGTAGCGCCACTGGCCGACGAGCGCGACCTCGCGATCGCCGTTGAGAGCCACGACGGCGACCGAGGGGCGCAGCAGGACGACGCCGTAGATGCCGGCGCCGCCATCGGGGCGGTCGACCTGGTCTTCGCGGACGGTGATCCAGCGGTTCCGGTACACCACGCGCTGCGACCGGGTCTTCCAGGGGTTGTTCATGAGCGGAAGGGGAAGGTGGGGCGGCTTACGGGGTTCGAACCCGTGACATCTGGAACCACAATCCAGCGCTCTACCGGCTGAGCTAAAGCCGCCGTGTCAACTCTTGATTGTAGCAGTTACAGGGGCCCGCGCGTCAGGCTCGGGAGGCTCGCATGCGCCGCGCGGCCAGCATCGCGATCTCGAGCGCCTGCTCGTAATTCAAGCGCGGATCCACTTCCGATTTGTAGGCCCGCTCCAGGTCCGCCTCGGTCAAGCCGCGCGCGCCGCCAAGGCATTCGGTGACGTTCTCCCCGGTGAGTTCGATGTGCATCCCGCCGAGGTAGCTGCCGTGCGCGGCGTGGAGGTCGAAGGCCTGCTCCAGTTCCGCCTCGATGTCGTCGAAGCGGCGGGTCTTGTACCCATTGCCGGCGGTCTGAGTGTTGCCGTGCATGGGATCGCAGATCCACAACACGCGCTTGCCGCTGCGGTGAACGGCGTCGATCAGCGGCGGCAGACCGGCGGCGATCCTGGTGACGCCGAAGCGATGGATCAAGGTGAGGCGACCCGGCTCATTGCGGGGATCGAGGATCTCCAGCAGCCGGCACAGTTGTCCGGGGGCGGTGGCCGGACCCACCTTCACGGCGACGGGATTCACGATCCCGCGGAAGTACTCGACATGCGCCCCGTCCGGATCCGCCGTCCGGACACCGATCCAAGGCAGGTGGCAGGAGAGATTGTAGTAGCCCTCCCGGCGCGGCACACGGCGGGTCTGGGCCTGTTCGTAGTGCAGATGCAGCCCTTCGTGCGAGGTGTAGAAATCCACTTCTTCGAGCTCATGGTGCCGCACGCCGAGCACGTTCTCCATGAACACCAGCGATTCGCGCACGCGTTCCGCCATCCGGTGGAACTCATCCGCCAACGGCGAATGGTGAACGAAGTCGAGGTCCCAATACTCCGGGTGATGCAGGTCCGCGAAGCCGCCGTCGGTCAGGGCGCGGACGAAGTTCAGGGTCAGCGCGGCGCGCTCGTATCCGCGAAGCAGCAGCGTTGGATCGGGACGCCGGGCATGCTCCGTGAATTCCGGCCGGTTCACGAGGTCCCCGCGATAGCAGGGCAGGGTGACGCCGGCGCGCGTCTCGGCATCCGCGGTGCGCGGTTTGGCGTATTGGCCGGCGAACCGGCCGATGCGAGTCACGCGTTTGCGGCTGCCATGAATCAGCACCAGGCTCATCTGGAGCAGAATCTTCAACTGGTTGGTGATCGTGGGCGCGTGGCAATCTTCGAAGCGCTCGGCGCAATCGCCGCCTTGGAGGACGAAGCGCTCACCCGCCGCCGCCTCGGCCAACTGATGCTTCAGGGTCTCCACTTCCCAGGAAGTCACGAGCGGCGGCAGTTGGGACAGTTCGCCGACGACGCGCTCCAATTCCGCCGGGTCGTCGTACACGGGCTGCTGCAGGGCCGTCTTCGCCCGCCAGGATGTCGGTGTCCAATGCAAGTTTCGAGCGTATCATGGGCATCACGAGCGCCCGCGAAGCCAGTTGGCCCGCCGCTCATGGTAAACTGCAAGTTCACCCGCCTTCGGGCGCGTAGCTCAGTTGGTTAGAGCGCCTGCTTCACACGCAGGAGGTCACAGGTTCGAGTCCTGTCGCGCCCACCATTCGCCTCTTCGGGCTGCCCGCCTTGTATTATCATCAACGCATGCTTCGGTACCACGTCGCTTTCTATCTGCCGAAAGTAGCCGGCGAGATGGTGGTCGCTGAAGCGCTGGACTTCCCTGGAGCAGTGACGCAGGGCTTCGATCTTCCGGATGCACGTCTCATGATTGCCAGCGCTCTCGAGGACGTCGCGCAACTGCTCCTCGAAGAAGGCAGGCCACTCCCGGTTCCCTCGGAAGAGGCAAACAGCCCCGAAGCCGACCTCATTGAACTCGTCCCGCTTTCGGTGCATGCGGGAACCCTCTCGAAGTGAAACGGCACGAACTGCTGGACCACTTGCGGTGGCACGGATGTGCGGTTGCGAGGGAAGGCGGCCGTCACACGATCTTCTGGAACCCGGCGAATGGCGCGAAGGCTCCCGTACCACGACATGGCGAGATCGACAACCGGCTCGCCCGAAAGATTTGCGGCCAATTGGGGATTCCGCCGATTCGCTGACACAGGGGCATTTCTCGTTGCTTATTCGATCGGAGGCGGAGAAGCCGCCTCACCAGCGGCTTGGGCTTTTTCGGTCACCTTGTCCGGGTCGGCCATCTTCTGTGCGGCGCGCGGTTACGGGTGATCATTACCCGGATTCCGACTCCGGGCGTTATGCGCGAGCGACATGCGTGGCAACGGCCACAGCTGCTCAAGCCCAAACGGCAAGCTCCCGGCGAATCTCCTCACCCGCCGCCTTAACCCCGGCAGTGATATCGATCCAGATCACTCCGGCGATATCAGACGGAAGCACTCGCGGCGTGACCACCTTCGCCCTCGCGCGTCCAAACCCACCGGAGGATGTACTTGATGAAGTGGATCGCGCTGCTCGTCGCTCCGTCCCTGATTGGCGCCGCCGAGGCGCCGCGGACGGCCCCCCTGGACGCTCCTTCCCGCGCCGTGATCGCGGCGGCCTCCGAGCCTGGAGAACGGCTCACCGTGACCGGCGTGGTCTATGGAGCGGATGGGCGCCCCCTCGCCAAGGCATCGGTTTACGTCTATCACACCGACGCCCGGGGCCTCTACTCGCCCGGCGAAAACGACAGCCGCAACCCGCGTCTGCGCGGCTACATGCGCACCGACGCCGAGGGCCGATACGAATACCGGACCATCAAGCCGGCCTCCTATCCGAACACCAGCAACCCGGCGCACATCCACTACCACGTCAACGCTCCCGGCCACCAAGAGCGCGTTTTCGAGATCGTTTTCGAAGGCGATCCCCTGGTCACGGCTGCCATCCGAGCCCGCGCCGCCCAGGAGGGGAGCGGATTCTCCCTCCGCCCGTTGCAGGGCGATGCGGAGGCCGGCTGGCGTTGCACGCAAGATGTCCGGCTGCGCGGCGAGCGATAGAAGAGTTGCGCCGCTGAGTCGATTCCGCAGTACCCGCAGCCCTCTGTTGACGCAAGAAGCCATAAACTGGAGCGATGCGAACCGCTCGGCAGATCCGTCAATCGGAGTTGGCCAAGACGCTGTTCGAGACCGCCTAAGTCGGAATAGGTCATGCGCAGCGGTGCAGCTCTTACCGGGCGTGTCCGGATGGAGCCCGCGCCGCTCAGGCCGGCTGGCGCTGCACGCAAGACATCCGGCTGCGCGGCGAGCGATAGAAGCGTTACGACAACGGTGTCGATTTCGATTGACACATCCCGCCGCACCCAATAGACTTAATGACCATTGACTCGGAGGGATGGGCGCTACGCCCGAACGGTATGCACAAGCTGAATCGACGGACGGCGCTTGCGGCGATGGCGGGTGCGGGACTCGGTGTCCCTGCGGCGTGGGCGTCGGGCGGGACGCGCGCCCTGGTGGGCATCTTTCTCACCGGTGGCGCGGACACGAATAACCTGATCGTTCCGCTGGACCGGACCTTCACCGCCTACACGCGCGGGCGAGGGGCGTTGGCGCTCGCCCGAACCAGCCTGCTCACGGTGCGCACGGCGAATGGGCGGAGCTTTGGCTTTCACCCTGCGGCCCGTGCTCTGAAGGATCTCTTCGAGCGGCGCGCGCTGGCCGTGGTGGCGAATGTCGGCGGCAGCACTTCGCCGGTGAAGTCCGGCCACCGGCTGGAAGCCGTGCGGTTCCTGCGCGGCGGGTTCCTGGCGCCGCGGCTTGTCCAGGCGATGGGCGGCGTGGCGTTCAACACGTTCCGGGCCAATGGGCTGAGCGCGGCTGGACCTGGCGGCAACGCCGGTGCCGTGACCCCGGACGACCCGGCCCTGCTGGCGGCGGCGCAGCGCGTGACGCTACGGACGGCCTTCCCACCAACCGGCCTTGGCCGGCAACTCGAGTTGGTTGCGCGACTCCTTGCCGCGGGCGTGGGCGGACAGGTCTTTTGCTGCAACATGGGCGGCTTCGATACTCACACACGCCAATTGGAGCGTGAGACGGCCCTGTTCACCGAGCTCAGCGACGCGATGGCGGCGTTCTACGAAGCGACGGTAGAGTTCGGCGCGGCTGGCCGCGTGACCGCGTATACGGACACGGAGTTCAACCGCGAGCTGACACCGAACGCGACGCTGGGCACTGGCCATGGCTGGGGCGGGCATCACGTGGTGATGGGCGGGTCGGTGGCCGGCGGAGAGGTGCACGGGACGTTTCCGGATCTGGCCGTGGGCGGCGCCGGGGACGCAACGGGAAAGGGTGTGTGGATCCCAAGCACGCTACGGGAGCGGTTCGAGTCGACTCTCGCGGCCTGGTCTGGGATTCCCCTCGGCGACTTGTTTCGACTGTACCCGGGGCTGACCGGTACGGCGAGTCCGACGATGCCGTTCCTGGTGGGCTGATGAGGATCGAAGTGGGCTTGCAGATGGCGGAATACCGCGCGGATCATTTCGAGCCGCTGGCGGGAGAGACGTTCGAGTTCGCAACGCCGGGCGGCGAGCGACTCGAGCTGAGGTTGCTGGAGGTAAAGCGGGGGCAGAGGCTGCACGCGAAGCTGCGTGAACCGTTCTCGCTGCTGTTCGCGCTCGAAAGCGCCTGGGGGCCGCACTCGGGGACGCTGTTCCTGAAACGGGACGGATTTGAGGAAGCCGGGTGGTTCGTGAGCCGGGTGTCGGTTCTGGGGGGCGACCCGGGGGTCGCCTACTGCGAGGCGGTGTTCGGTTAGCGGGAGCTTGGGAGGACACGATGTCTGAATCGTTCTTTGGGGAAATCCGGATGTTCGGCGGGAACTACGCACCGTCGGGTTGGGCGATCTGCGATGGGCAGCTTCTGCCGATCAGCCAGAACGAAGCGCTGTTCTCTCTGCTCGGCACGACATATGGCGGCGACGGGCAAACCACCTTCGCCTTGCCGGACTTGCGCGGGCGGATTCCGATTCACTATGGAACGGGGCCCGGGCTGCAAACGCGGGTCCTTGGCGAAATGGGCGGCCAGGAAACCGTGGCCCTGCTGGCGACTCAGATGCCGGCGCACACGCACGGCATAGGATGTTCCACGGGCGGCGGCGCACAGGTGAGCCCGGCCGGGAACTTCTGGGCGTCGGAACCGAACGCGGAAGCAGCGGCGTTCACGGCTGCCGTTCCCAACGCCAACATGTCGAGTTCGGCGATCGGCGCCATAGGCGGAAGCCAGCCGCACAACAATATGCAGCCCTTCCTGTGTGTGAGCTTTATCGTGTCGCTGTTCGGCGTGTTTCCGTCCAGGAACTAGCGTTGGTAAGGGAGAACGAACATGGCTGATCCGTTTGTTGCAGAGATCCGGATTTTTCCTTTCTACTTCGCGCCGAAGGGTTGGGCCTTCTGCAACGGTCAACTCATCCAGCTTTCGCAGAACACCGCGCTGTTCGCATTGCTCGGGACGACCTACGGCGGCGACGGGAAGAGTACGTTCGCGCTGCCCAACCTCCAGGGCCGCGCGCCCATGCAGTGGGGCAACGGGCCTGGTCTGAGTCCCCGAACGATCGGAGAGAGCAACGGCGCGGAGACGGTGACGCTGACCGCGGCCCAACTGCCTGTCCATAGCCATCAGGCTCGGGCAAGCACGGGCAACGGGTCACAGTACGCTCCGGCGGGGGCCGTGTGGGCCTCCGACGCGGGAGGCGCGGCGTTCTACGGCGCATCGCCCAACACGCACATGAACGCCGGGGCGGTGGCGAACTCGGGCGGCGGCGCTCCGCACAACAACATGCAGCCGTATCTGGCGATGAGTTTCTGCATCGCACTGCAAGGGATTTTTCCGCAGCCGGGTTGATCTGCGAGCAAAGAGCGGGCGTGTACGAGGAGGATGGGATGGCCGATCCATTTTTGTCCGAGATCCGGATTTTCAGTTTTGACTTCCCGCCGAAGGGCTGGGCGCAGTGCAATGGGCAGCTTCTGCCGATTAACCAGAACCAGGCTCTGTTCGCGTTGTTAGGCACCACCTACGGCGGCAATGGCACGACGAACTTCGCCTTGCCGGAGCTGCGGGGCAGAACACCGCTCCACTTCGGCGCTCTCCCGCTGGGGCAGCGAGCAGGCGCGGAGAACCACACGCTAGTGGCCGCCGAGATGCCGGCGCACACCCATCCGGTGAACGCCAGCGCGGCTGCGGCGACGGCGGTCGGTCCGGCGGGAGCGGTGGGGGCTCAGCCGCCGGGGCTGGCGGTCTATGCACCGTCGGGAGGCGGCACGATGGCGGCGGCGGCGCTTACGTCCGCCGGCAGCTCGCAGCCCCACAGCAACGTGCAACCCTTCCTGGCCCTGAATTTCTGCATCGCGCTCCAGGGGATCTTCCCATCGCCGAGCTGAGCGGAGCCACGGCGGGCGTCCGGCTGCGTCCGGAGACCGAGCAGGACGAGGACTTCCTGTGCCGCCTCTACGCGAGTACGCGGGCCGAGGAGATGGCGCCGGTCCCCTGGCCCGAGGAAGCCAAGCGGGCCTTTCTCACCGATCAGTTCCGCCTCCAGCGGACGCACTACCGCACGCATTACGAGGGGGCTCAGTTCCTGGTGATTGAGGCGAAAGAACGGCCTGTCGGCCGCCTCTATCTCCACGCGACGCCGGACGAGGTGCGCGTGATGGACATCGCCCTGGTGCCGGAACATCGCGGCCGCGGCACCGGTGGCGCGTTGCTCCGGGAGATCCTCGCGCAGGCGCGAGAGGACGGGAAGAGGGTCACCTGCCACGTCGAGTTCAACAACCCGGCGCAGCGGCTGTACAACCGGCTCGGCTTCCGTACGGCGGAGGAGCGCGGAGTCTATCTGTTTCTGGAGTGGCGGCCGGAGTAAAGGACCCTGGCGCTCTATGCCCGGCGGCGGCGCAGGAACGCTGCGCCCGCGAGGAGCGCGCCACCAGCCAGAAACGCCGTCGCCGGCTCCGGCACCTCTGGCGTGATGGGGTCCGTCCTGAGGGTCAGCCGGGCGAAATCGAGCCCTCCGCCATTGAAGTCCGTGGGGCCGAGAACTCCCAGACCGGGGCCTTGCAGTTGGAGATCGAAGGTTGCGGTGCCCCCGGCCAGCGAAGCGAACGCCGTGGAAGGTAGCGTCACGGTGTAGAAATTGATCTGCGAGCTGACACCCGGGGTGGCCTCCATTTGAGCGTCGAGCAGCGCGGTCAGCAGGATCGACCCGTTCAAGCGGAAGAGCGCGAGCTGGCTGCCCGGCGCACTCGACTCGCCTTCATACAGGCTGATGAGAATACTGGCCGCCGTGATCGGGTCCGCGATGGCCCCGTAGCTGAACGTGAAGGAGACGTTCATGTTCGCCGTCGCGTCGCCGCCGCTGATGGCGTTGAACGGAGCGGGTTCGCCCCCGTTGTCGGTGATGAACGTTCCGCTGGGGACGATCGCGCCGTTGGCATAGCGCTCGATGCCCAGGGTCTGCACGATGGTTGCCGCCGGCGCGGCGAGCGGAAGCGACGCCAAAATCAGGATCGCCATCAAGGCGAGGCGGGCTGGGTTCATAGACATGATGTACTCCGCGGCCGGTTCCACCGGTTTGATCAGTCTAGTCGATCGGCGCTCATGGAGCAAGAAAAAACCGCCCGGGCTGGGGGACCGCCCTCTGTGCTTACAAATGAATTCGCTCTGTTGCCGGCGAGGCCGGCGCGGCGCGCTGAGAACCGCTTACACGTACTCCCAGTTCCGCAGCCAGGAGTGATCGGGCCGAAGGTTGGCCCACATCCGGGTGCACGCCGACTCCAACTCCGCCCGCTCGGCCCTGGTCAGCTTGTCCTGCTTGCGCCGCTCCTTCACCGCCAGGGCAGCGTTATCCACCTGCTCCGGGTTGATGAGGCCGGGAATGGGCGCGCTGATGGCGGGATTCATCAGCACATATCGCAACGCAAGACGGGCCCGGCGCGCATCATGGGCGGCTTCCGGATGGGCGGGCGAGCTATCGCCTTTGAACAGCGAGTTGTCGGCGAACGGCTTGATCCCGAAGACGCCCGGGTCGTGCTTCGCGATCGCGTCGAACAGGCTGTCGTCGGGGAGCACCTTGCTGTCGGCGGTATAAGGGAAGAGCACCACCTCCACCTGCTTTGGATACTGCTGAACGATCGAGCGCAGCCAGACGCGGTTGTGCGTCGAAACGCCGGTGAAGCGCGCCTTGCCCTGCTTCTTGGCGAGTTCGAGCGCTTCCATGCAGGTCTCTTCCACCATCAGGAGTTCACCGAGGTCGTTGATCGACTCCATGGGCAGCGAAATCCGCCACAGATCGACGTAGTCGAGGCCCGCCTCGCGCAAGCCCTGATTGAGGCCTTCGAGCATCTTCCTGCCGTCACGCCACTCTTTGTAGCGGGACTCGCGGGTGTGCCAGGAGTAACCCAGGTACATCTTGTCGCGGCGGCCCTTGAGCACCTTCGAGTACGCGAGCACCTCGGGCCCGGCGCAGGCATCGATGTAGTTAATGCCCGCTTCGATCGCGCGGTTCACCACCGCCTCGCGGTTGCCGAGGAAGGCCGCGTTGTGGACGTTATCGAAGTCCTGCTTGTCGTAGCCCGCGCCGCTGAAGCCCGCGCCGAGCATCACCTTGACGCGCTTCCAGTGTCCGCCCATGCACACGGCGGAGACCATCAGCCCGGTCTTCCCCAGCCGCCGGTACTCCATGTCCGGGTTGTAGTTGAGAGGTTTCGACTTCGGGGTGGGAACGGACTTGGGAGGGAGAGCCGCGGCGCCCGTGGCAAACAGGAAGTCACGCCGGTTCAATGCCTGGTCCATGGCCCAAATTATAAAAGACTTTCAGGCCTGATTGATCCGAAAAAACGAGAAAAAGAGAAGGGCCCCCGGTTGTGGGAGCCCCCTCGCGGACGTGGTTGCCGCCTACTGCCGCGTGATGACGATGATCGCCTGGCCTTCCTGGCCGGCTGCGTTCTGCACCCGCAGCCGGATTCGGTAGGTGCCTGGCCCGCCCAGCAGGCGGATGCCGGTGGCCACCCTGCCCTGATCGATGATGTCCGCCGAGCCCTGGACGACGTCCCAGACGTAGTTGAGGTTGCCGCCCAGCGGGTCAAAGGAAGGCGTGCCGTCCAGGCCGAAGGTGTCGCTCGCGACGGTGAGCGCCGCGCCTTGCGAGATCGCCGCGACGGGCGGCTGGGCCGGACGGACTACGGTGACATTCACCACGCAGGTCGCGGGCGTCGTGCCCTCCGCGCCGGTCGCGGTGATCGTGTAGGCGGTGGTCGCCGCCGGCGTCACCGTCACCGGTTGATTCACCGGCACGACGCCGATGCCCGAGATGCTGACGCTGGTCGC
>DALYJJ010000024.1:0-54712 GCA_031969915.1 Bryobacteraceae bacterium
GCGCGATGACGCCGTCGCTGAAGAAGGGCTCGTTGTAGTAGTAGACGTCGTCCACGATCACATCCGCGCGGCAGGCGAGGTTCTCGCGCAGGGCCAGGATGTTGGCGGCGAAGGCGGCCTGGCCGGTGAACGCGGTGGCAAAGCAGAGCCGGGCGCCGGGCGCCATGTCATACACTACCTGGGCCATGGCCCGGCCTTCGTCTTCAGTGCCGGGACCGTCGTAATCCTCGATCAGCGCTTTCAGTCCCGGCCCCTGCGGATCGTTGGGAAGATCGCCGGTGGCTACGTCGGTGGAGGCGGTGACGCCGTCGCAGCGGTTCGAGGTGCACGTATTGAAGCTGTCCGAAAGGATGCCCACGGTGATGCCCGTTCCCCGGAACGGCGTCGCGTCGGCGCGATGGGCGGACACCCCCTGCGAAGTCGCCACGCCCGCCGAGCGAAGCGGTTTCGGCGATGCGGCGACGGACACTACGCCGCTTTGTGCGGCTAGCCGAAGCGTGGCCGAGATGGGCACGTAGGCGGAGATCGCACCGCCGCGATAGTAGGGAAAAACGCCGGTGATACGGGCGCCGGTGCGCGCCAGCAGCGAGCGGGTTTCCTCCAGGCTTGCGCCCGGCGCGAGGACGACGTCAACCAGGACGCGGTTGTTCCGGTCCGTCATCACGCTTGAATTCGCGGCCATCGGCGTGAATGCGCCGGTGAGAATATGCGGCGCGACGTCGAGATCGCGAACCCCTCCCGGCGGCAAGGTAGCACCCCGGCGCAGATACTCGCCCACCATGCCGGCGAGCGGGCCGCCGATCTTCTCCGGAGCGCGGCGGGATTGTGCGCCGGCCGCGGCGGCGAGCGCGAGGATGGCGGCGGGCAAGGCCCAACGCGCGCACCGCCGTCGTGCGAAGAGCAGCAGGCCCCCGCAGAGAAGCGCGATCGTTCCCGGCTCCGGGATCGCGATGAACTCCGCTCCCGTCAGGTCGATTTCATAGGAAGCCGGGAGGTCCAGCAGCGAGTAGAAACCGGTCCACCTGGTGAGTGCGGCGCCCGTTCCGGCGTCGCGGACATCCTCCGGGAAGACGGTGAAGTAGTCGATTGGCGGAAAGATCGGGGCGCCGCCCGCCGCCGGTTCGTAACCGGCCGCTGTGATGGCGATCAGGTAGATGCCCGCGGGGAACACCCTGGGCGGCAGAGCGGCCTGGGCGCCGGAGGCGTTGTCATTCGCATAGACGCCCACGCCGGCGCCGGTGAAGAGAAACAACGACGTGTCAAACAGGTTGGAGAGGGCGCTTATGGTGGAAGCCGAAAACGCCCCGCCCGTAAGACGGATCCGGAACAGGTCCGCTTCGCTGTTCCCGAGCGTGCCGCTGATGCGTGTGAGCGGCGTGCCCGGCGCGCCAAAGACACCTTGCGCGGTGATCGCGGATTGCCCCGCGTCGCCGATTTCGGAAAACGAGGCCGATCGCGCCGGCGGGGCAAACGGCCCGCATGCGCATAAAAAAAGAGGCAGGACTGCTGTGCCTCGCACCGTTCCCTCCTGAAACAATCCCGTTTGGAACTGTTTGAGCAAGAATATCAGTTATGCGGCGTTTCCTGAAGCAGTTCCAGGAACCGCTCGGCGGCCGGCGTGAGGGCCTTCCTCCGGCGATGGACGATGCCCAGCGGGCGGGTCAACGGAATGCGCAAGGGAACGGCAACGAGTGTTCCGAGCCCGATTTCGTTCGTCAGGATGCGGCGGGGAAGGATGGAAATGCCCTGGCCGAGCGCCAGAGCTTCCTTCATGCTCCCGATGTTGTCGAAGTGCATCACGACGCGAACTTCGATCGCCAGTTCTCGCAGGTACCGGTCCACGTGCTGACGGATGGGCAGGTCTTCGTCGAAACCGATGAACTCCTGCCCCTCCATGTCGTGCGCTCCCGCGCGGCGCAGCCCGGCGAGCGGGTGCAAAGGCGACATCGCGAGCACCATCTGCTCCTCCCGCCACGGCAGCACGTTGAGTTCGCGCATCGATTCCGGGTAGCTGACCAGGCCCAACTCCGCGCGGTCTTCGAGCACCGATTCGTAGACCCGCTCCGGGCGTAGATAGTTCACTTGCAGGTGGGCGTCCGGGTAGCGCTTCGTGAAGGTCTCTTCGAGACTCGCGATCTCGGAGATCCCCACAGAGTAGATCGCGGCCACGCGCACCGTGCCTTCGACGCGCCCTTTGACCACCTGCAACTCGGCCTCGAACTGCTCCTTGCGCCGCAGGATGTCGCGGCAGAAGTCGTAGTAGAGCTTGCCCGCCTCGGTGACCGTGAGCGGACGCGTGGAGCGGTCGAGCAACTGCACCTGCATGGTTCGCTCCAGTTCCTGCACTGACTGGCTGGCTGCCGATTGGCTGATGCCGTTGAGGGCGGCGCCCCGGCTAACACTGCGCGTCTGGACGATGTCGCGGTATAAGGAGAGGCTGTCGTAGGTCATGCGGTCAGGCCGGACGGGCCGGTCAGCCCCCGGTATCCGCACTCAGGGTAACATTAGCAGTTCCGATATTGTCAAGTGGTAATTTCGATTTGACTAATACTAAGGGCAGGCCCTATACTCGCCCTAAGGCCATGGACCACGTCGGCTATCCTTCCTCTTTCCCTCCGCCCCAAGGTTTGTACGACCCGAAGTTCGAGCACGATGCCTGCGGCATCGGATTTGTGGTCAACATCGACGGGCGCGCCTCGCACGACATTATTCTCAAAGGCATTCAGATCCTGATGAACCTCGCCCACCGGGGCGCCTGCGGGTGCGATCCGGAGACGGGCGACGGCGCGGGCATTCTGATCCAGATTCCTCATCAGTTCTTCGCGAAGGAATGCGCGCGCCTCGGCTTCACGCTGCCTCCCCCGGGCGAGTACGGCATGGGGCTGGTATTCCTGCCCGTGGAGCCGCAACAGCGGCTGATCTGCGAGGGGATCCTGGAGCGCATCGTTCGCGAAGAGGGGTTGGCGGTCTTGGGATGGCGGGACACGCCGGCGGACGTGGACGCGATCGGCCGCGTGGCGCGAGCCTCGCAACCCTATATCGAGCAGATCTTCATCCGCCGCGCGCCGGGCATGAGCGAGGATGAACTGGAGCGGCGGCTGTACTTGGTCCGCAAGCGTGCGGAGAGTGAAATCGCCGCCGCCGACATCCGCGACAAGAGCTTCTTCTACCTGCCGTCGCTGTCGGCGCGCACGGTGGTATACAAGGGGCTCCTGCTGGCGCCGCAGATCGCAGAGTTCTACCGCGAACTCTCCGATCCGGACGCGATGAGTGCGTTGTGCCTGGTGCACCAGCGCTTTTCGACGAACACGTTTCCAAGCTGGCAACTGGCGCATCCGTTCCGCTACATCTGCCACAACGGCGAGATCAACACTATACGGGGAAACGCTGCCTGGATGTACGCGCGGCAGCACGTGATGCGGTCGGCGCTGTTCGGCGACGACATGAAGAAGCTGTTTCCGATCGTCACGCCCGGCGGCAGCGATTCAGCGATGCTCGACAACGCGGTGGAGTTGCTGACCCTGGCGGGCCGCTCGCTGCCCCATGTGATGGCTATGTTGATTCCGGAAGCGTGGGACGCCGACGCCACGATGAATCCGGACAAGCGCGCGTTCTACGAGTACCACGCGTCGCTGATGGAGCCCTGGGACGGCCCCGCGGCGGTGGCCTTCACCGACGGGCGCGTGATCGGCGCCACGCTGGACCGCAACGGCCTACGGCCGGCACGCTGGCTGGTAACCAACGACAACATGCTGATCATGGCGTCGGAGACCGGTGTCCTGCCGGTGAAGCCGGAAGACGTGAAAGCGAAGGGCCGCCTGCAGCCGGGCAAGATGTTGCTGGTGGATACCATGCAGAAGCGCATCGTACCCGACGAGGAGATCAAGCAGTCTCTCTGGTCGCGGCAGCCCTATGCGCAGTGGCTCGCCGAGAACCAGATTCACCTGGGCTCGCTGCCCGAACCGTCGCGGCATTTCTCCACCGAACACGAAACTGTCTTGCAGCGGCAGCGGGTATTCGGGTATACCGACGAAGACCTGCGGATGCTGATGCTCCCCATGGCGGCGCGCGGCGAGGAACCGGTTGGCTCCATGGGCACGGACACACCGCTGGCGTGCCTCTCGGACCGCCCACAGCCTCTGTTTCATTACTTCAAGCAGCTCTTCGCGCAGGTCACGAACCCGCCCATCGATCCGATCCGCGAAGAACTGGTGATGTCGCTCACCAGCTACATCGGCAATGAGCGCAACATCCTGGACGAGACGCCGCAGCACTGCCATACCCTGAAGCTGGCGCATCCGATCCTGACCAATCGCGACCTCGAAAAACTGCGCCGCGTTTCCTGGGGCGATTTCCTGGCCACCACGCTGCCCATGCTCTTCCGCGTGGACGGCGGCGCCGCGGAACTGGAGCGCTCGCTCGATTCGCTCTGCAAACGCGCCTCGCTGGCCATCAAGAACGGCTACTCGCTCCTCATCCTCTCCGACCGCGGCGTGGACGAGGAGTCGGCCCCCATCCCGAGTCTGCTCGCGCTCACCGCGGTGCACAATCACCTGATCCGCGAAGGGTCCCGCACGCAGGTTGCGCTGATCATCGAATCCGGCGAGCCGCGCGAGGTGATGCACTTCTGCCTGCTCATCGGCTACGGCGCCAGCGCGGTGAACCCGTACCTGGCCATCGAGACGCTCGAGAACATGCACCTGCACGGGAAGCTGCCCGACGGGGTAACGTTCGAAACCGCGCTCAAGAACTATAAGAAGTCGATCAACAAGGGGCTTCTGAAAGTCTTCTCGAAGATGGGCATCTCGACGCTGCAAAGCTATCGCGGCGCGCAGGTTTTCGAGGCCATCGGCCTGAACAAGAGCCTGGTGGAGAAGTACTTCACCGGCACGTCTTCGCGCATCGAAGGCGTGGGACTCGACGTTCTGGCGCGCGAGGCGCGGATGAAGCACTCCGCCGCGTTCCGCCCGCTCAGCGAGAACGAACCGGAGCTCGACCTGGGCGGAAACTACCATTATCGCGTGCGGGGCGAGTATCATCTGCTCAACCCCGCCACGATCTCCAAGCTCCAGCACTCGGTGCAGAAGAACAGTTTTGAGACGTTTAAGGAATACAGCGAGCTGATCAACCAGCAGAGCCGCCAGCTCTGCACGCTGCGCGGGCTGATGGATTTCAAGTTCTCAGCGAACTCCATCCCAATCGACGAAGTGGAGCCGGCGAGCGAAATCGTGAAGCGGTTCGCCACCGGCGCGATGTCCTTCGGGTCGATCAGCAAAGAGGCCCACGAGACGCTGGCGATGGCGATGAACCGGCTGGGCGGCCGCTCCAACACCGGCGAAGGCGGCGAGGACGAGGAGCGCTTCCGCGACGACCGCCGCAGTTCCATCAAGCAGGTGGCCTCCGCTCGCTTCGGGGTGACCACCAACTACCTGGTGAACGCCGACGAACTCCAGATCAAGATCGCGCAGGGCGCCAAGCCCGGTGAAGGTGGACAACTGCCCGGCCACAAGGTGGACGACGTGATCGCGCGCGTGCGCCACTCGATCCCCGGCGTGGGGCTGATTTCGCCCCCGCCCCATCACGACATCTACTCGATCGAAGACCTGGCGCAGTTGATTTACGACCTGAAGAACGCCAATCCGCGCGCCCGGATTTCGGTGAAGCTGGTGGCCGAGGTCGGTGTGGGCACGGTGGCCGCCGGCGTCGCCAAAGCGCACGCGGATCTGGTTTTGATCAGCGGCGATTCGGGCGGCACGGGTGCTTCGCCGCTCACCTCGATCAAGCACGCCGGCGCGCCCTGGGAACTGGGCCTGGCGGAGACGCAGCAGGTGCTGGTGCTCAACGATCTGCGCAGCCGCATCCGCGTGCAGACCGACGGCAAGCTGTCCACGGGCCGCGACGTGGCGATCGCCGCGCTGCTGGGCGCCGAGGAGTTCGGCTTCTCCACCGCGCCGCTGGTGACCATGGGCTGCATCATGATGCGCAAGTGCCACCTGAACACTTGCCCGGTAGGTATCGCCACGCAAGACCCGGCGCTGCGCAAGAAGTTCCAGGGCACGCCGGAGAACGTCATCAACTACTTCTTCTTCGTGGCCGAAGAGCTGCGCGGGTACATGGCGCGGCTCGGCTACCGCACGGTGGATGAGATGGTGGGCCGCGTGGAACGTTTGAAAACCCGCGACGCCATCGACCACTGGAAGGCCAAAGGACTCGACTTCGCCAGCGTGCTGTACAGCCCGCTGGTACCCGAGCGCGTCAGCCGGCGCTGCACCACGGCCCAGGACCACGGCCTGCAGCAGGCCCTCGATTACCGCTTGATCGACCATGCGCGCGATGCGATCGACGCGCGCACGCCGGTGGAGTTCAAGCTGCCGATCAAGAACGTGCACCGCACCGTGGGCGCGATGCTCTCCGGCGAGATCGCGCGCAAGTACGGCTCAGAGGGGTTGCCCGACGATACGATCCGCTTCCACTTCCAGGGCTCCGCCGGACAGAGCTTCGGCGCATTTCTGGCCCGGGGCGTGACGCTGACTCTTGAAGGCGACGCCAACGACTATGTCGGCAAGGGGCTCTCCGGAGGGCGTGTGATCGTCTACCCGCCGCGGGCGTCCACCTTCGTGCCGGAGGAGAACATTCTGGTGGGCAACGTCGTGTTGTACGGCGCAACCAGCGGAGAGGTCTTCTTCAACGGCATGGCCGGCGAACGCTTCGCGGTTCGAAACTCCGGGGCGACGGCGGTGGTGGAGGGAGTCGGCGACCACGGTTGCGAATACATGACCAAGGGCCTGGTTCTGGTGCTGGGCCGCACGGGCAAGAACTTCGCCGCGGGCATGACCGGCGGGTTCGCGTTCGTGCTCGACGAGACAGGTGAATTCGCTACGCTCCGATGCAATAAGGCGAGCGTCGATCTGGAGCCGGTGATCGACGCCAAGGACGTCGAGTTGCTCCGCCACCTGATTTCGCGCCACGCCGAGTACACCGGAAGCCCTCGCGCCAAGTGGATTCTGGAGCACTGGTACGGCATGCTGCCGCGGTTTGTGAAGGTCTTCCCGCACGAGTTTAAGCGAGTGCTCGGCGTGGCCCGCCGCGACGAACCATTCGTTCCCGGCGCGGCGATTCCAATGGTGCGGCAGACGGCCGCGGGGCAGGTGTTGCATGGGTAAAGTCACCGGTTTTCTCGAGTACACGCGGCAGGTGCCGGAACGCCGCCCGGTCTCCGAGCGGCTGAACGACTGGTTTGAAATCTATCAGCCGTTCCCCAAGGAGCACGTCCAGACGCAGGGCGCGCGCTGCATGGATTGCGGCGTGCCCTTCTGCCATACGGGCTGCCCGCTGAACAACGTGATTCCCGACTGGAACGACTTCGTCTACCGCGACCGCTGGCGCGACGCCATCCGGGTGCTCCACGCGACGAACAACTTCCCCGAGTTCACCGGCCGCATCTGTCCCGCGCCCTGCGAGGCGGCGTGCGTGCTGGGCATCAACGAACCGCCGGTGACCATCAAGGTGATTGAGCGGACGATTGTTGACCATGCGTTTGCGGAAGGCTGGATCAAGCCCGAGCCTCCGGCCGCGCTCACGGGCAAGCGCGTGGCCGTGGTGGGAAGCGGGCCCGCGGGTCTCGCCGCCGCGCAACAGCTCCGGCGCGCGGGGCACGAAGTGACTGTTTTCGAGAAGGCCGACCGCATCGGCGGCCTGCTGCGCTACGGCATCCCGAATTTCAAGATGGAGAAGCACCTCATCGACCGGCGCCTGGAGCAGATGCGCGGCGAGGGAGTGAAGTTCGTGGTGAACGCCCACGTCGGCGGGAACGTTCCGGTGGAAGAACTGCGCAAGGAGTTTGACGCGATCCTGCTGGCGGGCGGCGCCGAGCACCCGCGCGACCTCAACGTACCGGGCCGCGACCTGAGGGGCATCTATTTCGCGATGCACTTCCTGCCCCAGGCCAACCGGCGCGCCGAAGGCGACGACGTGCCGGACCAGTTGATGGCCACCGGCAAGCATGTGATCATCATCGGCGGCGGCGACACCGGCGCAGACTGCCTGGGAACGTCGCACCGGCAACGCGCGGCCAGTGTCCACCAGTTCGAGATCATGCCCCGCCCGCCGGAGGATCGTTCACCCTCGACGCCCTGGCCGCTGTGGCCGCTGCAACTGCGGGTGGAGAGTTCGCACGAAGAGGGCGGCACGCGCGAGTGGGCCATCGGCACGACAGCCTTCGAAGGCGACCCCGAGGGGAACGTGAAGAAGCTGCACGCCGTCCGCCTGGGCCCACCTCCGAAGTTCGAACCGATTCCAGGCACGGAGATGACGTTTGACGCCGACCTGGTGCTGCTCGCGATGGGCTTCACAGGCCCGGTGCGGGGCGGGATGATCGAGCAACTCGGCGTGGAACTGGACGGCCGCGGCAACGTGAAGGCGGACGACAACTACATGTCGAGCGTGGCGGGTGTGTTTGCCGCGGGCGATATGCGCCGCGGGCAATCGCTGGTGGTCTGGGCCATCGCCGAAGGCCGCAAGGCGGCCGAGGGCATCGACCGCTGGCTTCGCTCCTGATCTCAAGAACAGCCCCTCGGAGCCGATAAGGAGGGTGGAGGCGCGAAACTTGCGCGGCAGTGCACCCATGCTACCGGCGATCCCGCCCGGCCTGAGGACCGTGCCGGCGTTTCCGCCCGTGGCCGCGAAGCTGCTCACCGTCTTCGCCTCACCGAACCTCTCGGTGCGTCACATCGGGGACTTGTTGACGAGCGACCCGGTCTTCGCGGCGCGGATTCTCCAATGCGCGAACTCGGCCGAGTTCGCGCGCCTGGCCGAGATCACGGACGTTCGCCAGGCGCTCATGCTGCTGGGGCTGGAGCGCGTTCGCCGGGTCACCGTTTCGCTGGCGGCCGCGACGTTCCTGCGCAATGCAACCGCTGACGAAGACCTGCGGAGGTGCTGGAGGCACACCGTGGCTTGCGGGATTCTCGCCGACGCCATCGCCACCGCCTGCGGCGTCCTGATCGAGCATGCCTATACGGCCGGACTGCTGCACGATATCGGGCGCCTCGGGCTTCTGGCGGCCTATCCGAAGGAGTTTGCGAAACTGATCCGGCGGGCGAACGAGACGGGGTCGCCACTATCCGTCGAGGAGCAGCGCGAGTTCGGAATGGATCACTGCGAAGCCGGCAGATACCTGGCGCGCCGCTGGGGATTGCCGGCGATCTTCCAGACCATCGCGGGCGGGCATCACCGGGCTCCCGCGACGGCTGAGTTGGATCTGCTGACCATCGTCCAGTGCGCGTGCCGGGCCGCCGACGCGCTGGGATTTGCCGTGGCGAGTGACGGCGGAGAGGCGGGCCTCGACGTCGCGCTCGCACCGCTGCCCACTGCGGCGGCGGCGCGGCTCGCCGCCCACCCCGATCGTCTGCGGGAGCGCATCGAGTCGCAGTTGACCTGCTACGAAGGCGGGCGCGAGGGGCTGGCCGGGGCCATCCTGGAGCCGGAGGCAGAGGAAGAAGACGCGGCTGCGGCGCTGCCGCTCGAACTCGCGCCACCGGAAGCGGCGCCGAGTGGTTGGTTTCGACGCCTCCTGCGCCTCCGCTAAATCTCGCCCGCTACAATGTTGGGATGCCGAGCGCCCTCGCCGCCCAAGAAATCATCGACCTGGAACGCCAGTTTTTGCTGCAGAATTATGCCCGCTACAACCTGGTGCTCAAGCGCGGCGACGGCTGCTGGCTCTACGATCTGGACGGACGCCGCTACCTCGATCTGCTGAGCGGAATCGGGGTCAATGCACTCGGCCACAACCACCCGCGCATCAACGCCGTGATCCGGGAGCAAGCCGGCCTGCTGATTCACTCCTCGAATCTCTACTATCACGAGTACCAGGGGCCGCTTGCCAAGGTTTTGGCCGAAACAAGCGGCCTGGATCGGGTTTTCTTTTGCAACTCGGGCACCGAGGCCATGGAGGGCGCAATCAAGATGATTCGCTCGCACGGCCGCAAGCGCTCGCCGGAGAAGTTCGAGATCGTCTCGCTCGACAACTCCTTCCACGGGCGCACGATGGGCGCGCTCTCGCTCACCGGCCAACCGAAGTACCGCGAGCCTTTCGAACCTCTGCTGAGCGGCGTGAAGTTCGTGCCGCGCCGCGACGACGCCGCGCTGGAAGCCGCGGTGAGCGAACGCACGGCGGGCATCGTGCTGGAATCCATACAGGGCGAAGGCGGCATCTATCCGGTGTGCGAACGCTTCCTACGGAAGGCGCGCGAGCTGGCAGACCGATTCGACGCGCTGCTGGTTTTCGATGAGATCCAGAGCGGCGTCGGCCGCCCGGGCCGCCACTATGCGTTCCAGTCGCATCAGCCGCCGGTGAAGCCCGACGTGCTGGCCATCGCCAAGCCCATCGCGTGCGGCCTGCCGCTCGGAGCGCTGATGGTCAACGAACGGGCGGCCTCCACCATCGCGCCCGGCATGCACGGAACCACGTTCGGAGGCAGCGCGCTGGCTTGCCGTGTCGCGCTGGAGTTCTACGACATTCTGCGCGACCTGATGCCGCGCATGGCGCGCGTGGGCGAGTACTTCCGCTCCGGGCTGCGCGAGCTGGCCGCGCGGCATCCCGTGATCAAAGAGATCCGCGGCGAAGGTCTGATGTTCGGCATGGAACTCGACGCGCCGTGCAAGCACCTGGTGGGCGCCGCGCAGGAAGCGGGCCTGTTGATCAACGTCACGCATGACACGACTGTCCGCATGCTGCCGCCGTACATCATCGAGCAGGCGGAGGTGGACATTGCGCTCGAGGGACTGGACCGCATTCTCAAGAACGCGCAAGCATAGAATGTGGGGGTGACTCCCCGCAGAACCGTACTTCGCGCCGCGGCCCTCACCGCGGCTTCCTACTCGAAGATCCTCGGTGCGAACGATCGCGTGCGCCTGGGCCTCAGCGGCGCCGGTGGACGCGGTGTCTACGTCATGAAGACCTTCCAGAAGGAGCCGGGCGTGGAAGTCGCGGCGATCTGCGACGTCTACGGAGCTCGTATTGACGAGGCACTCACCTCCGCTCCCGGAGCGCGCGCCTTCACCGATCACCGTCAACTCGTCGAGATGAAGGATCTCGACGCGGTCCTGATCGGCACGCCGGATCATTGGCACGCGCAGCAGGCCATCGATGCGATGAATGCGGGTAAGGACGTGTACGTCGAGAAGCCGCTCACGCTGCGCCGCGAGGAGGGCCCGCAGATCGTGCGCGCCGCGCGCGTGAACCATCGCATTTGCCAGGTGGGCATGCAGCAGCGTTCGGGGCGGATCTACCTGGAGGCGCAGGAGCGCTTCATTCGCACCGGCCGCCTGGGCAAGATCACAACGGCCAAGCTGGTCTGGCACGGCGGCCCCGTGCGCGCGTTCCGTTCGCCCGTCGCGGCGAAGCCGTCGAACCTCGATTGGGACCGTTTCCTGGGCCAGGTGAAATGGCGCGAATGGAATCCCTTCATGTATTTCAACTACCGCGCGTTTCTCCCTGACTTCGGCGGCGGCAAGATCACCGATCTGTTCACGCATTTGGGTGGACGTGGTGCACATGTACCTGGAGGACGATGGTCCCGTCGCCGCCACCGCCGCGGCGGGCATCTATCACGACATGCAGGACGGCCGGACGGCGCCCGACACGATTCACCTGATGGTGCAATACCGCAAGGGCTTCACGGTCACTTTCGAATCGACCGCGCTGCCCAACATGCCCGACTACCACATTGAGTTCCTGGGCACCGAGGGCAAGCTGTGGATCAACCGGAACCGCTATGAGTTCCTGGCTGCCGAGAAGGGCGCCGTGCCGGAGAAGACGAGTATCCCGGGCGATATCACAACGGACCACGTGCAGAATTTCCTGGAGTGCTGCCGCTCGCGGCGGATGCCCACCGCGGACGCGTACATCGGCCACCGGTCGGTGCAGGTCTCGCATCTTTGCGTGCAGTCGTACCTGGAGAAGCGCACCATCCGCTTCGACCCCGACCGTGAAGAGGTTCTGCCCGGCTGATCGCGGGAGCACTCGACTGTACCCGCGCGCTGTGCTTCCCGCGTCTGTTGGCGCAGGAGGACGCAATGAGGCACTCGATCATCGGTGCGAGCCTGCTACTCTTCGCGGGCGGCGCCTTCGCGCAGTGGCGCGACGACGACTGGGGACGGCGGCGCGACGGGCGCTGGCCGGATGGAGGCTTCGGGCAGGGCAGCCCGGTGGTGGTTGACCGCGTCCTCTCGCGCCTGGAGCGTTCGCGGTCGTACTTCGCTGTGAACGGCCATGACCGCCGGCACTTTGAGCGCGCGCGGCAGGATCTCATTCGCTTCCGCGAAGGCTGGTTTCGCGGCAAGTTCGAGCGCGGCCGTCTGGACGGTGCGATCGATCACCTGAAGGACATCGCGGGTTCGGATCGTGTGCACCCGCGCGAACGGCAGGCGTTCTGGAACGATATCTACGCGCTGCGCGACTTCCGCGCCAGCCGCGGACAGTCGAACGCCGGATGGGGAGGCTGGGGCGGCGGCCGGCGCTGGCCCGACTCCCGTTGGTGAAGTGAACCCTCGGCCGGGGGCGCCGCCGCGCCTCCGGCAACCCGTCCCGCCTCCGAGTCCCGCTGCTATAATCGGGAAGAAGTCGTTGTCCCGGCACACCGCAGTAGTCCCTTGTCTACACATCAGCGTGGGGCGTTTCGGGTTTCTGACCCGTGCCCGCTTGCCGGCGATCGACCGAGGAGAAGGTACGCATGTTTGATCTCTTCCGCAGCCGAGAGAAGTCCGTCCGTTATCTGATGGGCGCGCTCCTCACCGTGGTTGCCCTGTCGATGGTGATAACGCTGGTTCCCGGCTACGGTACGGGCGGCAGCCAGAATAACCCCGTCCTGGCGACGATCGGGAAAGAAGAGATCACCCTGCGCGAGGCGCAACTGAACCTCTCGGCCGCCATACGCGACGCGCGGATTCCTCCGGAGATCGCCGAGCACTACGTGCCGATGTACATCAACGGCATGATCTCCGAGCGGGCCACGGCTCACTACGCGCGCGAACTCGGCTTACAGGTGACCGAGGAGGAGGTTTCGCGCACCATTCGGATTCTCGTCCCGCAGTTGTTCGACCAGAGCGGCAACTTCGTGGGCCGCGATGTCTATGCGCAGTTCCTCGCTCAGCAGAACCTGACCATCCCGCAGTTCGAAGAGAACGTGAAGCGCCAACTGCTGCTCAAGAAGCTGGAGGATTTGGTGGTGGAGGGCGCGGTGGTCAGCCGGGCTGACGTCGAGCGGCAATTCCGCAAGGAGCAGGAGAAGATCAAACTTGCGTGGGTCGCGATGAACCCGCAGCAGTACCGGTCGCAAGCGGCCGTATCCGCGGAGGAAGTCAAGGCGGCATTTGAGAAGTCGAGGGCGCAGTACAACTCGGCGGAAAAGCGGAGCGCCCAGGTGCTCTCGCTGGACGAGGAGTCGCTGGCGGCGACTATGCAAATGAGCGACGCGGAGCTTCGCCGCGCCTACGATTCGCAGAAGGAGCGCTTCCGCAGCCCGGAGCGCGTGAAGGTGCGCCATATTCTGCTGAAGACCACCGAGAAACCGAAGGACGAGGTGCCCAAGATCCGGGCGAAGGCGGAGGATCTGCTCAAGCAGATTCGCGGCGGCGCGGACTTTGCCGAACTCGCCAAGAAGAATTCAGAGGATACCGTTTCGGCGGTCAACGGCGGTTCGATGGACTGGATCACGCGCGGCCAGACGGTGGCGAATTTTGAGAAGACGTCGTTCTCCCTGAAGCCGAAAGAGATCAGCAGCGTCATCGAAACCGAATACGGCTTTCACATCGTGCAACTCCTGGAGAAAGAGGACGCGCGGTTGAAGCCGTTTGAAGAAGTGAAGGCGGAGCTCGCCTCCGAGGGCCGCAAACAGGCGGTGATCGAGAGGCTGCAGGCGACGGCAGACCAGGCCCGGGAAGCGCTGGCGAAGAACCCGGCCAGCGGGGAAGCGATCGCTCGCCAGTTCGGCATGAAGTTTTCCAAGGCGGAGCGGATCGAGCGGGAAGGCGTGATCCCGGAGGTGGGCCTCGCGCAGGAATTGAGCGAGGCGATCTTCGCGGCGCAGCGCGGCGCGGTTACGCCGGTGTCGCAGGTGGCCGGCAACAAGCTGGCCTTCGCGGTGGTGACGGACATCCAGCCATCGCGCCCGTCGGAGTTCAGCGAGGTGGAAAACGAGGTCCGCGAGAAACTGCTGACGGAGAAGGCGGGGCAGATCGCCCAACAGAAGGCGACCGAGTTCCAGAACCGGCTGAAAGCGGCGAACAATGATCTCGAGAAGATCGCCAAGGAAATGAACCTCACGGTGAAGACCACCGGTGAGTTCACTCGCACGGGCACTCCGGAGGGCATCGGGGCGGCCAGTTACGTGGCGGACGCGTTCACGAAGGAAGTGGGCGGCGTCATCGGGCCGATTACCATCCCCGGCGGCTCGCTGTACGCGAAGGTGGTTCAGAAGATCCCCGCGGACCCCGCCTTGATGGGCCCCGAAACCGCGAAGATCCAGCAGAACCTCAAGCAGGAGAAAGTTCGTGAACGGCGCGACCTGCTCTCCGACAGCATCGTTGCGCGCCTCACCAAGAGCGGAAAGATCAAGATCCACCAGGACGTGATGAACCGGCTGGTGGCGGCGTACCGCCGTGGCTAGTTCCCGGCGGACCGCATGATCGGGACGCTGCTCGACTGGCTGCGCATCCTCACTGACCCCGAGCGGCTGCTGGCCCTGCTGACCACGGTCTTCGGCGGCTGGTATGGTTACGCCCTGCTGTTCGCCATCGTCTTCGCCGAGACGGGTCTGCTGGTCGGGTTCTTCCTGCCGGGCGATTCCCTTCTGTTCACCGTCGGCGTCGTGGCGGGGGCAGGCGGGCTGGACATCGTCACCATCAACATCGTTCTCATCGTGGCGGCGGTGGTGGGCGACGGTGTTGGCTACGCGCTCGGACGCAAGACCGGCGGCGCCATCTTCAGCCGTCCGGATTCACGCTTCTTCAAGCGCGAGTATGTCACCCGCACGCACGCGTTCTACGAGAAGCACGGCGGCAAGACCATCGTCTACGCGCGCTTCATTCCGATCGTTCGAACGTTCGCTCCCTTCATCGCCGGGGTCGGCGAAATGAGCTACCGCCGCTTCCTTTCGTTCAACCTCTTCGGCGGTATCGGCTGGGTGGTTTTGATGACCACCATGGGCTACTTCCTCGGGAACGTCCCGCTCGTGCGCCGGCACTTCGAGAAAGTGATCATCGGCATCATTCTGGTAAGCGTCATGCCCGTCGTGATCGAAGTTCTAAAGGGGCGGCGGCAGCCGGCGCCGGCCGCCGCGGACGACTGAGCGCGTCCTTCTTACAACTCGCTTAATTGCTCCAACCGGCCGGTGGAATCACCGATCTTTTCTTCCGGCACACCCATGCGGTCCAGCATCGTCACGAAGAGATTCGTCATCGGTGTGTCCTTCGGATAGCGCACATGACGGCCGGGATGGAAGTTACCCTTGCCCCGGCCCGCGGCGATCACCGGCAGGTCGTGGTGCCAGTGCCGGTTGCCGTCGGAGAGCCCGCTGCCGTAAACCAGCATCGTGTTGTCGAGCAGCGTACCATCGCCGTCCTTCACGCTCTTGAACTTCTCCAGCATGCAGGCGAACAACTCCATGTGGAAGACATTGATCTTTGCGATCTTCTCGATCCACTCCGGGTTGTTCATGTGGTGCGAAAGGCCGTGATGGCCGTCGGAGACGCCGATCTCGCGATAGGCGCGGTTGGAGCCTTCGCGCGCCATCATCAGCGTCGAGACGCGCGTGAGATCGGCTTGGAACGCCACCGCCATCAGGTCCATCATGATCTTGACGTAGGCTTCGTACTCCACGGGCACGCCGGAAGGTTTGTCCAACGTGGGTACGATGGCGGACTGCTGCTCCGCCGCTTGCAGCCGGCGTTCGATTTCGCGCACGCCATGGAGGTATTCGTCGAGCTTCCGCTGGTCGGTGGGTCCGAGCGACGCCTTCAGACTCTTTGCGTCTTCGGTCACGAAGTCGAGGATGCTCTTGTTGTAGCGCTGGCGGCGGGCGCGGGCCTCAGCGCTTTCCGAGAAGTCCGCGTTGCCGAAGAGGCGCTCAAAGACGCTGCGCGGATTGGTCTCCGGCGGCATCGGTGTGCTCTCCGATCGCCAGGAAAGGGAATTCGAGTACGCGCAGCTATAGCCGGAATCGCAGTTGCCCACCAGGCGGCCGTCCTCGCATCCCAGTTCGAGGGAAGCGAAACGCGTGGCCTTGCCCACATGCTGAGCGGCGATCTGGTCCACCGACGGTCCGTTCCTGATGTCCGCGCCCGCCGTCTTTCTGGGGTGCACGCCGGTCAGGTAACTGGCGGCGGCGCGCGCGTGGTCGCCTGGTCCGTCGCCCAGCGCGCGGCCGTTGTGGTGGGTGAGGCCGGAGAGCACCAGGAAGTCGCCGCGGTGCGGCGTGAGCGGCGCCAGGATGCGCGGCAGTTCGAACGCTTTGCCCTCCGCCGCGGGCGTGAAGTACGGCATGTGGATGCCGTTCGGGACGTAGACGAACGCCATGCGAAGCGGGGCGGGGCCCTTGGTCTTGGCGAAGGCAGGCGTCATGGCGTCCAACAGGGGCAATGCGAGCGTGGTGCCCAGACCACGCAGGAACGTTCGGCGCGGAAGGTACTTCATCATGCGGTGCCGGTCCTTTCAGCCCGTCGCCGTTGGAACGGCAGGCTGTTCACGATCTCCAGGATGAGCGTAGAAAACTTGTAGTTGCCGGCCTTGAGCCGGGCCGCGATCGACTTGAGGGTGCGGCGGTCGTAGGCTTCCAGGCCGCGGCCCAGGGCGTACGTGAGCATCTTTTCGCTCAGCGCGTAAGCGAACTCGTCTCTACCGTCAAGGAGGATCTTCTTCAGTTCCGCCGGTCCGGCGAACGATCTTCCGTTGGGCAGCGTGCCCGCGGGCTCGATCGCGTGGCCGCCGTCGTTGAGCCGCCAACCGCCGATCGCGTCGTAGTTCTCCAGGCCGAACCCGATCGCATCCATGCGCGCATGGCACGAAGAGCAGACGGCGTTGCTGCGATGCTTCTCCATGCGCTGGCGCAGTGTCCCGATCAACTGAGATTCGCCCTCTTCGAGCGCTGGAACGTTGGCCGGCGGAGGCGGAGGCGGCGCGCCGAGCAGCGTTTCGAGCACCCACTTGCCGCGCATCACCGGAGAGGTTCGAGTCGGGTACGACGAGACGGTGAGCACGCTGGCGTGCGTCAACACGCCGCCACGGTCGCCGGTGGGCAGTTTGACGATGCGGAACTGGTCGCCTTCGACGCCGGGCAGCCCGTAGTGGGCCGCCAGACGCTCGTTCAGAAACGTGTACGGCGCGTCCAGGAACTCCAATACGCTGCGGTCTTCGCGGACGACATTCTCGAAGAACAGCGTGGTTTCCCGATACATGCTGTCGCGAAGTTCTTCGTCGAAGCCGGGGAACTTCTCGGGGTCGGGCTTCCACTCGGTGAGGTTGCGGATCTGCAGCCACTGGCCCGCGAAGTCCTCCGCCAATGCGCTTGCTCTCCGATCGGCGAGCATGCGCTTCACTTGCGCATCGAGCACACCGGGTTCCACCAGCCGCCCCTCGTCCGCCACCCGCGACAACTCCTGGTCGGGCATCGAACGCCAGAGGAAGTACGAGAGCCGCGTGGCCAGTTCGTGCGCTTCCAGATTCCGTGTGCCATCTCGTTCGATGCGGAAGAGGAAGTTGGGCGAGACCAGGACCGCCTTCAAGACCTGCGCCATGCCCTGCTCGTGGCTCTCTCCCTCGGCTTGCGCCATTTCCGCGAAGCGCATGAGGCGGTCGACCTCCGCACCGGTGACAGGCCTCCGCCAGGCCCGCCGCGCCAGCCGTGCCGTGGAGGCGCGGATGCACTGTGCGTTGTGCCCCGCCCGATCGTGCTCGCACGCGAACACTTCGCGATAACCCGGCGGCAGGGCGCCAGAACTCGCGGCGGCGAACGGCCCGCGGACCTCGATGTGGTCGACCACCATGTTCTGCTGGCGGTCCTTCGGGTCGGTGCCGTCGAACGCGGATGTGGACTCCAGGCGGCCCGCGATGACATGCTCACCTTCGGGAACCGTCATGCGAAGCACCGCGGGCTTGCGGTACTCGCCATCCAACTCGATCGAGAACAAGCCCGCCTGCCGCCCGTCGAACAGGACTTCCAGCGAAACCGGGACGAAGCGGCGCTCTTTCTGGCCGCCTGCGCCCACGCGGATTTCGTACTCGGCCGTCTGCGGGAAGTAGTGGCGCGCGCGGAGGAAGGCCGGGGAATGCGGTCGGTACTCGGCCTTGTGGCGCTCGACGGTCGGCTTCAGCGTTCCTTCCAGGCCGAGCGCCTTTCGGGCGATGCGCTCGGCTGCCGCCAGGTACTTCTCCATCAGCACTGGCGAAAGCGAAAGCACGTCGCCTATGTTGTCGAAGCCGTAGCCGGCATCGTCGGCCGGAAAATCGTCCGCGGGGCGAAAGGCCACACCCAGCAGGTCGCGAATCGTGTTGTTGTACTCGGTGCGGTTCAGGCGGCGCGCGGTGACGCGGCCCGGATCCGGCGGCGTCAGGCGTTCCCGCCGGTCAAGTTCATCGTCCAGCCAAGCCGCCACTGTGTCGATGTCGTGCTGCTTCGGCCGCGGCGCGCCCTTCGGCGGCATCTCGCCGGTCTTCAGCTTGTGGACAATCGACTCCCACACCACACGCCGCTCCAGTGTCGCCGGGTGGCGATACTCGACCAGATTCAGCTCACCCGATTTCACACTTGCGTTATGACAGGCGATGCAGTTCTTCGTGAGAAAGGGGCGCACGGTGGCGTCGAAGCCAGGCGCCTGCGCGTGCAGGGCCGTGGCGGCGAGCGACGCTACAATGACTGCGATGCTGTGATTGCCCAGCATGGGAACGCCCAGGATTGCTATTCCTTCATGGTACCCAAGATCGAGGCCAAGCGATACATCCGCGAGGGGATTCAAGGCTGGATTCACCAACCGGCGAAACCCACCGGATCCGGCGTTCTGCTCGCCCATGGAGCGGGTTCGAACTCCGGCGCGCCGCTCCTGGTGGCCCTGTGCGAGGCCTTCTCGGCCCGCGGCGTAACGGCGCTGCGCATCGATCTTCCCTTTCGCCAAGCCCGTCCGCACGGCCCGCCGCACCCTTCGACGGCGGCGGCAGACCGCGAGGGCATCCGCCGCGCCGCAGCCGCCCTCCGCGCCGAAGGCATCGAGGAACTCGCCATCGGCGGCCACTCCTACGGCGGGCGCCAGGCGACGATGCTGGCCGCCGATGAGCCGGAGGTTGCCAGCCGGCTGCTGATCCTTTCCTACCCGCTTCACCCGCCGGGAAAGCCTGAGAAGCCGCGGGTCGCACACCTCCCGGGCCTCCGCACGCCGTCGCTCTTCGTGCACGGCCTGCGCGACCCTTTCGGCTCCATCGAAGAACTAAGGAACGCTCTGACCACGGTTCCCGCTCCGTGGCGCCTGATCGAAATCGACGGCGCCGGCCATGAACTCGCGCGCAAGGGAAAAGAGGCCGGCGTTGCGGAACGAATCGCCGGGGAGTTCGCCGGAGCGCCGTTCGAGGCCTAGCCGGGGCGCCCCTTCGCGCACCAGGCTCAGCGCGCAGCCATGTCCCGATAGTGATGGACGTGGACGCCGCGTTCGCCGCTCAACGCGGATCGCACCATTGCCGCGGCGACGGTCTCTGCCGTGACGGCGCGATACCGCTTCAGTCCGCCCACGAAGAGAAATCCGAAGGCGCGCGCGGCGGCGATCCCGATCCGCTCGCCCCAGCGGTCCTCGATCCGCTCCCCGATGAGGAAGCTCGGCCGGAAGAAATGCGTGGCTTCCAACCCGGCGGCGGTCACCGCGCGCTCCATCTCGCCCTTTGTACGCAGGTAGAAGTTGTTGGAGCCCGCGTCGGCGCCCACCGAGGAGACGGCCAGGAAACGCCGCGAGCCCCTCGCTGCGGCGCATTGCGCCAGGGTTTGCGGATAGTCCAGATCCACGCGCCGGAACGCGGCTTGGGAGCCAGCCTTGCGAATGGTTGTGCCCAACGCGCAGAAGACGTCCGCACCCTCTTCGAGATCCGCTTCGCTCAGCCGGCCGAAGTCCACCACCCGCTGCTCAACGCACGCGGGCAGGGGGGTCTCGCGTCTCACCAGCGCGACAATCCTGCTGTACTCGGGCGTCCGCGCGAGCAGCCGCAGGCAGTGCCCGCCCACCAGCCCGGTGGCTCCCGCAATCATCGCCGTGCGCGGCATCGTGGGCTTCCTCATGGCCATTATGATGGTTCAGGGAGGCTCGCCGTATGAAGAAGGCACTCATCCTCTCCGCGTCTGTGTTGGCAGTGTTGCTGGCCGCCGCCGCGGCGCTGCTGTTGTTCGTCGATGCGAACACCTTCCGCCCGCGCATCGAATCGATGCTCACTGGCCGTTTGAAGCGTCCCGTGAAACTCGGCGAGATCCGGCTGAAGCTGGTCCCCTTCGCCCTCCGGGTCAGCGATGTTTCCATTGGCGAGACGCCCGAGTTCGCCTCGTCCGGCCGCCCATTCATCGCGGTGAAGATCCTGGACGTGAGCGCCAAGCTCATTCCCCTCCTGCGCGTCGACCTCCAGGTGGAATCGTTCCGTCTGGATCAGCCCGCAATCGAACTCGTTAAGAGCCGTGCAGGCGTTTGGAATTACGCGTCGCAGGAGCCGGCGGGCGATTCGGAGACCTCGCTGACGCTTCGAAAGCTCGAGATCGCCGACGGACTGATCGCGGTCACGGATCGCCAGGCGGGCACGCCGCGCCGCGTCTATGAGCACATCGACATCTCACTCAGCGGGCTCGGCACCGGCGAAGCAGTGCAGTTCACCGCCCGGGCTCGCCTCCCCGGCAGCGCGAAGCTGGAAGTGCAAGGCGGCGGAGTGCCGCTCGCCGGTGGGCTGGAGTTCAGCGGCCTCACAGCCGCGGACCTCCGGAAGCAATTCGGCGTGAAAGGCCTGTCGGACGTTGAGGGAGTGCTCTCGGGCAAGGCCGAGTGGGTGCTCAAAGACGACAGTGCCACGGTGCGCGGGCGGATGGAGGGACGCCAGGTGCGGGCCGGCGGCATGCGCTTCGACGAGACGGTGGTGGCCGAGTACACCGCCTCGGCGGATCTCGACAAGCGCGTCCTGCGCCTCGACTCGCTCCAGATGAAGACCGGCCGCGGCTCGCTTTCGGCGAAGGCAACCGTCAGCCGCTACGACTCGGACGAACCTGCCATCGCCGGTTCCGGCAAGCTGACCGACGCTTCCGTTCCACTCGCCGCGCTGAAGGATCCGCTGCGCATCGCGACCGCTTCGCTGAGTTTCACCAACAGTTCCGCGCGCCTTGAGGGACTCGAAATGCAGTTGGGCAAGTCGACGCTGAAGGGGCGCCTCGCGATGCGCAATTTCAGCGAGCCAGACCTGGATTTCCAGGGCGATCTCGACCGGCTGAACCTGATGGAGATGCAAGCCCTGTTGAACCCGGCAGCGGGGCCTTCGGGTGGCCCAAGCCCGCTGCGCAAGATCACCGGCAAGGGCGCGCTCGCCGTCGGCGAACTCGACTTGGGGACGTTGAAGCTGACCAACGTGCGGACCGACGTGACGCTGGACCGCGGCGTCATCCGGCTGAGCCCCGTGCGCTCGGAACTGTTCGGCGGGCTGCTGGAAGGCGACATCGCCGCCGACACGCGCCCCGCGAATCCGGTGATCACGGTGAAGGCGGCGTTGGAGCGCGCCGACGCCAACAAGCTGCTCTCTTCGGCCACCTCCGTGCGGGACGTTGTGTTCGGGCTGCTCGGCGGCACCTTCGACACGCGCTTCGAACTAAAGCCCGGCGAGGAGATCGCGCGCTCGCTCACCGGCCAGGTGAGGCTGAACCTCGCCGAGGGCAAACTGCAAGGGCCGAACGTGCTCAATCAACTGGCGACCATCGGACGCTTCGCCGGTCTGGCGAGCGCGCCGGACGCGTTTACCAGCGTGGCAAAGATGCGAGCGGCGATGAACATCGCCGGCGGCGTGGCCACCGCCGAGGAGCTCGCCCTCGATCTCGGCGGCGCGACGCTCGGGGGTACGGGCACCATCAACCTCGTCGACCAGAAAGTGAGCCTACGCCTGCTGGCTGTGCTCGGCAAGGAGATGACCCAGCGTGCGGGCGGCAACAAGATCGCGGGTTTGCTCACCACGGCGCTGGCGAATCCGCAGGGCGAGCTCGTGATCCCCGCGCTGGTTTCGGGAACGCTGGCGCAGCCCAGGTTCACGCCGGATGCCGAGCGCGTCGCCCAGATGAAAGTGCGCAGCCTGCTGCCGTCAACGGGCACCCTGGGGGCGATTCTCGGCGGTCTGAAAGGCAAGCCGCAGGCGCCCGCCGCGGCCCAGCCTGCGGAGCCCGCGCCTGGTTCCTCTGGGTCGCTGACGCCGGCTCCCGCGGCCCCCACGGCACAATCCAACCCGGCGCAGAAGGCGGTCGAGTCGATCTTGGACCGCCTCCGCCGCAAGGAGAAAAAGGAACCGAAGCAGCCCGACTAGCGGCTAGAAGCCCGCGAAGCGGTCCGTCGCCGCCACCAGCGCGCGGCTATTCGGCGGATCGAACGCGCTGTGGCCGCTGTCCGGCGTGACGATCAGGTCCGCTTCCGGCCACGCGCGATGCAGCGCCCACGCGCTCTCCATCGGACACACCACGTCGTAGCGGCCCTGCACGATCACGCCTGGGATGTGACGAATGCGCCCGGCGTTGCGCAGCAGTTGATCGTCCGTCTCGAAGAAGCCGCGGTGATAGAAATAATGCGCCTCAATGCGCGCGAACGCGAGCGCGAACTCGTCTTCTTCGTAGTGCGCGGTGAAGGAGGTGTCCGGCAGCAGCTTCGACGTCGCGCCCTCCCAGCCACTCCAGACCTTCGCCGCCGCCAGCCGCACCGCCGGGTCCTCGCTCGTCAGCCGGCGGTAGTATGCGGTGAGCATGTCGCCGCGTTCAGCCTCCGGAACGTGCGCCCAATAAGGCTCCCAAGCATCCGGATAGATCACCGACGCGCCGCGCTGATAGAACCAATCGATCTCTTGTTTGCGCAGCAGGAAGATCCCGCGCAGCACGAGTTCCGTTACTCGCTCCGGATGGGTTTGCGCGTAGGCCAGGGCCAGCGTGGAACCCCACGATCCGCCGAACACCTGCCACTTCTCAATGCCCAGCAACTCGCGGATCTTCTCCATATCCGCCACCAGGTCCCACGTCGTGTTGGCCTCCAGCGAGGCATAGGGAGTGCTCTTCCCGCACCCTCGCTGATCGAAGTTCACGATGCGGTACTGTTCCGGGTGAAAGAACCGCCGCTGCTTGGGGTCCGAACCTCCACCCGGCCCGCCGTGCACGAAGATCACCGGCTTGCCCTCCGGGTTGCCGCTCTCTTCGTAGTAGATCTCGTGCAGCGCGGAAACCTGCAGCCGGCCCGTTCTGTACGCTTCAATCGGCGGATACAGCCACGTGAGCGGGTCTTTCCTAGGGGCGTGGTTTGGCATCGCGGGCAGTATACACCGCTTCGCCTTCCACCAGGGTCAGGAGCGGCTCAATCGACTTGATCTCTTCCTCCGGACAGGTGAGGAAGTCGCGATCGATCACCACCAGGTCGGCCAGCTTGCCCACCTCAATCGATCCGCGATGGTTCTCGCTGAACTGGAGCCACGCCGCGCCGCTTGTGTACATCCGCAGCGCGTCTTCGCGGCGGATCCGCTCCTCGGCATAGACCACCGTGCCCTCCCGCGTGCGGCGCGTCATGGTCATCCACATGTTCAGGAACGGATTGAACGGGTTCACCGCTCGATTCTTGTCGTGGCCGATCATGTGATCGCTGCCGCCCGCCACCACCACGCCTTCCTGCAGCCACGATCTCACCGGAAAGAACCAGCGCATATTCTCCAGCCCGAACACGCGCGAAAGCGCGGGCACATCGTAGTAGAGCCATCCGGGCTGAGCGTCGGCCGCCACGCCCAGCCGCTTCATCCGCTTTACTGCCTCCTCGCTCATGTAGCTGCCGTGCATCACGTGATGGCGCATACCAGCGATGGAGTGCTCGCGGTCCAATCGTTCGAAGGTATCGAGCAGCAAGTCGATCGCACCGCCGCCCTGCACGTGCGCGGTCAGTTGCCATCCTTTGTCGCGCGCCGCGGCGAAGATCCGGTAGAGCTTCTCCGGTTCGACGAACAGCGTGCCGCGCGCCTTGGGATCGGTCTGCCCGTAGAGCTGGCGGCCGAATGGTCCATACGGCGTGCGCTGGTAGGCGGTGCCCACGCTCTGCCCGCCATCCAGAGTGACCTTGAACGAACCGAACTTCAGGCGTTCGTCGCCCTGGTTCGTGGTCCACGGCCGCTCGCGGATCTCCGTCACCACGCGCTCCACGGGTTGCGCGGCGTCGGGTCTCCAGGTGAGGATCACGCGCACCGGCAGCCGCTTCTCTTTCTTCAGCCGCTCGTACAGCGAGATCTCGGGGGGAAGGACAGCGCGGTCGCCCACCGCGGTGAGCCCCGCCGCTGCGTACAGCCGCAGCATCTTCTCGATCGCCGCCAGGCGCTCGTCTTCGGTGAACGCTTCGGCGCGCTGCGCGCCCTTGAGCAGATGCGAGGCGTTCCGCAGAATACCGTTCGGCTCGCCTTGAGCGTCCTTCACAATCTCGCCGCCGGGCGGATTGGGGGTCTCGCGACGGATGCCGCTGAGCGCCAGGCCGGCCGAGTTGGCGGACCAGACATAGCTGCCGTCGAAGGCTACCGGGTGGCCGGGCGCGACATCCAGATCCTGCCGCGTGGGCATGCGCATCTCAGCGAGCCGCGGGGGCAGCGTGCGCGGCACAACGATCCACTCCCCCTTGGGCGTGGTCTTTGCGCGCTCGCGCACCCATCGCTGGATCGCGGCTATGCTGTCGAACGGGGGGAGCGGTTGGCGATACTCGCTCAGGGCCGCGTCCAGCACGTGCACGTGCGCGTCGATCAGGCCCGGGAGTAGCGTCTTGCCCTGGAGATCGACGAGCCGCGTCCGCGGGCCCTTTTCAAGGCGCAGCACCTCGGCGGAAGACCCCACGCGGGTGATCCGGCCCCCGCGTACCGCCACCGCCTCCGTCACGGTGAACCGCGCGTCCACCGTCACTACCTTCCCCGAATGCAGAATCAAGTCCGCGTCCGCGCCCAGCAGAGCGCCGCCGAACAGTGCGAGCAGCCAACGGTGCATACACGCCGATTGTATGCCCGGCATATTCTGGAAGCGATGCAATCCCGCCGTGAGTTCCTCGCCGGCGGAACGGCCCTTGTGGCCGGCTCCGTTTCAAACGCCGCACCAGCGCGCCCGAACATCCTCTTCCTGATGCCGGACCAGCACCGCGCGCAAACCCTCGGCTGCCTGGGTGACGAACAGGCCATCACGCCAAACATTGACCGGCTGGCATCCGAAGGCGTCACGATGGAGCGCACCTTCGCCAATACGCCTGTCTGCTGCCCGGCGCGTTCCATTCTCCTCACCGGCCAATACTGCCATCGCAATGGGATGGTGGCCAACGATCTGCGGCTCCGCGCGGATACGCCCTCGTTCGCGGAGGAGTTGAAGAACGCTGGCTACCGCACCGGCTTCGTCGGCAAGTGGCATCTGGATGGCGGCCCGCGTCTGCCGGGCTTCGTTCCGCCCGAGCGCAGGCGCGGCTACGACTTCTGGGTGGCCAACGAATGCAGCCACATGCACTTCCGAAACACCGTGTTTCGCGATACGCCGGAGCCGATCGTGCTCGACAAATTCGAGACCGATGCCTACGCGGATTTCGCGGTGGAGTTCCTCCAAGCCTCGCGGCAAAGCGCGCAGCCTTTCTACCTGACCGTCCAATGGGGGCCGCCGCACGATCCCTACGCCGCCCCAGAAGAGTACGCACGGCGGTACGATCCCGCGAAACTGAAACTCCGCCCCAACTACCGTGCGGCGAAAGGCGCCCCGGACCGCGCCGCGCTGGCGCACTACTACGCGATGGTCACCGCGGTGGACGATGCCGTAGGGCGGATTCTGCGCGCCGTCGACGAGCTTGGCCTGCGCAACGAAACGATCGTCCTTTATTCGTCCGACCACGGAGACATGCTTGGCTCACAGGGTGAACGTTTGAAGCGGAAACCTTGGGAGGAATCGATCCGCGTGCCCGGCATTCTGCGCTGGCCCGGACGCGTGAGGCCCGGTTCGCGCTCCACGCAGTTCTTCACGCATGCCGACTTCGCGCCGACGCTGCTTGGCTTGGCCGGCCTGCGACCGCCCGCTGCGATGCAGGGCGCGAATCTCGCCCCGTCGATCCTGGACGGTAAGCCCGGCCCAGACTCCGCTTTCTTTCAGATCTTCGGCCCGTACCACGGCGACGGCACGCCCGGCGGCTGGCGGGGCGTGCGGACCGAGTCTCACATGTACGCGCGGTTCCACGACCGCCCCTGGGTCCTCTACGATCTCGACAAGGACCCCTACCAGATGTCCAACCTCACCACCGGTCCGCGCGCCCGCGGGCTGCGGGATCGGATGGAGAAGCGCCTGGCGCAATGGATGGAGACGACCGGTGACGACTGGGCGTTCAACTGGTCCCATCCCGTGGAGGACGACGGCCGGCTCTACAAGCACCGGACCTTTCATTCCGTGGCTGAGTACCTGGCCTGGGCGAAGTGAGGTCTTCGCGCGCGTCAGAACAGGAACTTCACGCCCACCTGCAGACGTCGCGGCGCCCCGGCGCCTTGAATGCGGCCGAAGGTGGGCGAACCCAGGAAGTTGTCCGGCAGATCGAAATTCGCGCGATTGAGCGCGTTGAACGCTTCGCCGCGCAGTTGCAAGGTCAACCCCTCCGCCAGCCGCGCATTCTTGAGAAGCGACAGATTGACGGTCTGCAGGCCGGGGCCGTCGAGGATGTTGCGGCCGGCGTTGCCGAATGTGCCGAACGGCTGGAGCGCGAAGGCGGCGGTATTGAACCAGCGGCCGGGGCCGGGATCGCCGATGGCGGCGTCACCCACCACGTTGGGCCGGTCATTGGCGCCAAAGCCTAGGCTCGACCGCCCGGTATTGCTGCGGTCGAGTTCGCCTAGCAGCGCCACCGTGAACGGCCGCCCGGTCTGAAAACTCCAGATGCCGTTGGTCTGCCAGCCGCCGAAGACGGCGCGAAGCGCGCCCGGGCTCGCGGGCTGCGGCAGGTCGTAGGTGTAGCTCATCACGAACCGGTGGCGAACGTCGAAGTTCGAGCGGGCGCGCTCGACCCTTACGTTGTTCGAGTCCTGGGGGAAGTTGGGATCGCCGGTGCTCGGAAAGAAGTTGGACGCGTCGTCGATCGACTTGCCGAAGGTGTAGGAAGCGAGGAGAGAAAGGCCGCGCGACACCTGCTGTTGGAGGCGCGCCTGCAAGCTGTGATAGTTCGAATTGGAGCGCGACTCCAGGCGGCTGATGTCCTGGAAACGGGGGTCAGGCCGAAGGTTCAGCGCGGCGGCGCTGGGCGCCGGTTGATTGATGTCCCGGGCGGCGAAGAGCTTCGTTCCTTTGGATCCGACGTAGCCCACTTCCATCACGCGATTGCGGCCGATCTGCTGTTGCAGCGAGAGATTCCAGTGCTGCACGTAGGGTGTGCGTAGATCGCGCTGGAAAGCAAAGCCGGTGGGCGGCGTCGGCACGGGCCAGTTTGCCGGGAACGGATCGCGCAGGAAGATCGGGGTTGTCGCGCCGAGCACGTAGAGGCGCAGATCGAAATACGGGGCGTTGAAGTAGAGTCCCTCGCTGGGGGCGAGCGCAGACTGATCGTAGTAGATACCGTAACCCGCGCGAAGCACCGTGCCCGCGCCCCGGGGCGTCCAGGCGAGGCCGAAGCGCGGCGCAACGTTGTTCCGGTCGGTCACATAGCCGGCGCGTGGAAGGCCGTTGGTGCCCACGCGAACCAGCGAGCGCGTGCCCGGGTCGAAGAGATTGGCTCGGTCCCGCGGGTCGACAGGCGGCGAGTTCAACTCGTATCGCAGGCCCATGGTGAGCGTCAGCGTGGGGGCGATGCGGAAGCTGTCCTGCGCGAAGAGGTTGTAGCTTTCGCCGCGCAGGTTCTGATCGTTATCCAGGCGCGCGCCACCCGTCACCGTGGGCAGCCCGAGCAGCAACTCAGCCAACGGATTGCCGGTGAAACCGATGAAATTGATGAAGCCGCGCGACTGCACGCGGCGGTAGGCGAACTGCTGTAGATAGCGGACATCGCCACCGAAGCGCACCAGGTGCCTGCCTCGAGTCCAGGAAGCGTTGTTCGTCAACTGGTACGTGTTAGTGACGCTCTCCTGCGGGTTGTTGAACTCCTGCCCGAGAGACGAAAACCCGGGGATGGTGATGAACGACAGACCGTGGTCGCCGGGGTTGGGTGACAGCTCCGGCAGCCCCACTTGACGGTTGACGCTCACGCCGCGGTTCTCCTGGAAGACCCCGATCGCCACGCGGTTGAAGCCGAGCCGCAGTTCGTTGATGAGCGCCGGGGTGAAGACGTGCGTTTCGCTCAACGCGACGTTCTGGCCCCGGCGCGGGACGTCGTTGCCGTAGCCGGGAATGGCGGGGAAGTTGCCGCCCCCGAAGGGCTCGTAGAGCGAGCGGTCGCCCGCGCTGTAGCGGAAGGAGAGATCGGAGTTGCGCGCGAGCGCGTGATCCAGGCGCACGTCGAAGCTGTCGTTGCGGTCGCGGAGGATCGGTGCGCTCGCGAAATTCTGACCGCGTTCGGCGCGGTTGGGCAACGGATAAAGATTGGCGATGGCGCGGCCCACCGGGTCGATGCGCTCGGCGGGAATGCGCAGCGTCGGGAACGGGCGCTGCGTGAAGGGATCGATGACAAACTGCACGCCGGTTTGCGAGAAATCGCCGGCGCGCTCCAAGGCCGTCGGAACATTGGTCACGCGCGGCAGGCCTTCGCGTACCCGGCGGCCTTCGTAGTCGGCGAAGAAGAAGGTTCGGTCGCGGCGGATGGGTCCGCCCGCGGCCACGCCGAACTGGTTGCGCTGGTAGCGCGGGTCGGGCTCGCGCGCCGGGGCGAAGAAGTTGCGCGCGTCCATCGCGGCGTTACGGAAGAACTCGTATGCGGCCCCGTGGAAACCGTTCGTTCCACTCTTGAGAAGAACGTTCACCTGTCCGCCCGCGTTGCGGCCGAACGATGCGTCGTAGCTCCCGGTCTGGACTTCGAACTCGCGAATCGCGTCCACCGGCGGAGTCACGCCCGCGCCGTTCAGCTTCGGGTCCCCATTGTAGACGCCGTCCAGCAGGAACAAGCTGGCGTCTTCGCGCGCGCCATTCACGTTCACGGCGAAGTCTCCGCGGACCGAGCCCGCAGAGCCCTGCGCAGGCGGCGTCACGCCCGGCAGAAGGAGCGCCAGTTCATAGAAGTTGCGGCCGTCGAGCGGGAGCCCGACGATCTTACGGTTATCGATGGCGCCGCCGGTGGAAGCCGCTTCGGTCTTCAACAGGCCGGCGCGTGCCGTCACGTTCACCGTTTCCGTGAGCGTGCCGGATGAGAGCGTCACCTCCACCCTCAGGTCCTGGTTCACCAGCAGTTGTACGTTCTCGACATGCTTGCGATAACCCGGCCGCTCGACTTCAATCCGGTATTCACCGGGCGCAAGCGCCGCGGCCAGGAGTTCGCCGCCCGGCCGGGCAACGATTTCGCGCTTCCGGTTGGACTCCCCCTGGGTGATCGAAACCGCGGGATCCGCGACGGGCTTGCCGGCGCCGTCAACAACCGTTACTGCGATGGAGCCGCGCCAGGTTTGCGCGTTCAGGAAAGGGAGACAGCAGAGGCAGACTATCGTCGCGAACAGCTTTTTCAAGATCAAGACCCTCAAGGGATGGATAGACGAACCCACCGGCAAAACGGCTCACCGCCGAGTTTACTTTTCTCTTCTCCCGGCAGGCCCCTCCCGGAGCTTTCCGCGCTCCTTCAGAGCCTGCCGGAGGATGAACTCGATCTGGCCGTTCAAACTCCGAAGCTCATCGTCGGCCCACTGCCGCACCGAGTCCAGAACCCGGCCATCGATGCGCAGCAGAAACGACTTCCGTTCTTCCATGATACTTCGGAGCCGGGTCTTAACTGTAAATCGTGCCCGTGTTGACCACCGGCTGCGCCGCGCGTTCGCCGCACAGCACCACCAGCAGATTGCTGACCATCGCGGCGCGCCGGTCCTCGTCGAGTTCGATCTTCTTGTTCGCCGCCAGACGGTCGAGCGCCATCTCCACCATGCCCACGGCGCCCTCGACGATCTTCTGCCGGGCGGCGATGATCGCTGACGCCTGTTGCCGCTGCAACATGGCCGCCGCAATCTCGGGCGCGTACGCCAGGTGGCTGATCCGCGCCTCGATTACTTCTACGCCCGCCACCGCCAGCCGCTCCTGAATCTCCTGCTTCAGGTGAGCCGCCACCGCAGAGGTGTGGCCGCGCAGCGACACCTGGTGATCTTCATGCGAATCGTACGGGTACGCCGTCGCCAGGTTCCGCAACGCCGCTTCGCTCTGCACGTGCACGTAGTTCTCGTAGTTGTCCACCTGGAAACTGGCTTCCGCGGTGTCCACCACCTTCCACACCACTACCGCCGCGATCTCCACGGGGTTCCCGTCCTGATCGTTTACCTTGAGATGCTGCGTCTCAAAATTCCGAACTCGCAGCGATAGCTTGTGTTTCGAGTAGAACGGGTTCACGTACTGCAAACCCGTGGTTCGCAACGTCCCCCGATACTTCCCGAACAACTGCAGAACCACGCCCTGGTTCGGGCCTACCGCCACCAAACCCGCCAGCGCGATGCAAGCGGCCGTGACGACCGTTAGCCACACTGCAATCAGCGGCCCCCGGGCGTCGCGGTCGCCGTGGGCTGCCGACACGATGCCCCACACGCAGAGCGCCAGCACCAACAACAGCAAGAACAACATCGCGAGCCCGTTGAGGGCCCGACGTTCCGTTTCGCGGATCATAGGTGAGTTTCTCCGTAGCCTCTATCAAAGTGATATCACTTTGCTATAACGAAGTCAACGGAAATCGGAGGCACTCGGCGAACACGTCCTGGAACTGCGGATGGGAAGCAAGGGGGAAATGCTCCACGGCGACGGGCGGCAGATCGTTGAGCAGCGCGAGTTTGGCGCCGCGCAGGGCGGTGTTGCCGGAGGGTTTGATGCGCGGGACTTCGATGAGCCCGGTGCGTAGCGCGGCCTGAACGCTGACGTAGTTGCCGAAGGCGCCGGCGAGGTAGACCGTCTCGATGTCGTCGAGGCGCGCGCCAAGGCGGTCGGCGAGAAGGCGCAAGCCCGAAGCGATGGCGCCCTTGGCGAGCTGCAGCTCCCGGATATCGGCTTGTGTGAGGGCGACGGGGCCGTCGAGCGGTAACTCTTTGGCTCCGGCGGCAAGGCGGCCATTGGGTTGGATCAAGCCGAGTTCGACTCCCGCGGCGCAGGCCTCAACCAGCCCGCTGCCGCAGATGCCGCGCGGCTCAACGTTGCCGATCACGCGGCAGCGCAGCCGCCCATGGCGGGCGGTGACGTGAGCGATGGCGCCCGGCGCGGCGCGCATGCCCTGGCGGATCTGCGCGGCTTCGAAGGCGGGACCGGCGGCGGTGGACGCGCAGATCAGGCGATGACGGTTGCCGAGCACGATCTCGCCGTTCGTGCCGAGGTCGACCAGGGCGGTCAGGCGGTCGGATTCCGCCATGCCGCAGGCGTGAATGCCGGCGAGGATGTCGCTGCCGACGAAACCGCCCAGGCACGGCAGGAACTCGGCCTCGGCGTTCCACAGGCGCTCGCGGAGGGGACCCAGGTGCGCCGGCTCGAACGGCGCCGCTGCGAGCGGCCTCACGTCGAGACCGCCAAACAGGTGATGCATGGCGGTGTTGCCTACCAGGACGACCCGCTGGAGCGAAGTGGGCGGGGCGAGCCGGCCGATCATCCGTCCGATGGCGTCGCGAATGAGCGGCTGCAACGGCGCACCGGCCAGGGCCGACGCCACACGGCTCATCACGTCAGCGCCGTGCGCCGCCTGCGGGTTGAGGGCAGTCTCGACGCCGAGCACCTCGCCGCTCGCCAGATCCACCAACTGAGCGACGAGCGTGGTGGTGCCGACGTCGACGGCGATGCCTGTTCCGGAGCGCGGCTCAAAGCGCACGGGCGTGTCATCGCTCAGTACCGCGGTCTCCCACTGAGCGACTTCGACGGTTACCGGGCCCCGGGCAACGCTGCGGCACGCCAGGCGCCAACCCGCGGCGAGTTCTTCGCCGGTGAGCAACGCCACCATCTCCGGGGTGACGGGAACATCGCCCTCCACCACGCGCACGCGGCAGCCGCTACAGATGCCTTCTCCGCCGCAGGGGAACTCGATCCCATGCGGTTCGAGCAGCGGGCCGAGCGCCGTCCCTCCGGGCCCGGCCAGACGGAGGAGTCTCATCCCGCGTGTCCGCGCGCGAAGGCGGCCATCGCGTCGACGTTGGCGTAGGGCGTTCCGGCGGGAATCTCGCAGCCCGCGCCGGCGATCCAGCGCGGTCCCGCGTCGCGGAACGCCTGTGCACACCAGAGGCTGACCGATTCCGGCGTGCCATCCCGCAGCCCACGCACCGGGTCGAGGTTTCCGCAGATCGCCTGCCCCGGCCCCATCGCCGCCCGGCCCTCGGCGAGAGGCGAAAGATAGTCGAGATCCACGATCTCGCAACCCAATCGCCCCATCTCCGTCAGGAGCTTCCTGGTGTTCCCGCAGATGTGCAACCGGACGCGGGCGCCCATCGCGTGGAGGCCATCCACCAGCTTCTTCTCATATGGCCAGACAAAGGTCCGGTAGAGGCGCGGCCCAACCAGCGAGGCCGCCGCATCGCCGACGCCGATCAGGTCCGCTCCCGCCTCCAACTGCGCTTTCGCGAACCGCAGTTCCATTTCGACGACGAACTCGAACAGGTCGCGTACGAACGCTTCGTTGTCGGTGAAGTCGTACATCAGGGTGTTCAGGCCGCGCAGGTCGGCGCTCTCCGCGCACGGTCCTTCGATCCAGCCCTCCACCAGAAGGCCGCTGCCGGCACGCTCGCGGAGCAGGCGAATGGCGGCGAGGCGGTCTGACATGCGCGGGCCGTGAGTGGGCTCCGGCACCTTCAGGGACGCAAGGGATCGCGTGTCGCTCAACAGCGCCTTGCTCTCGACGATCGCCGGCGGTTGGTCGTCGAACCATTCGACGGTCGCACCCAGGTCGCTCGCTTCGCGCGCCGGGTCGGAAATCGCAGACACGTAGTCGAAGCCGAAGCGCTCCGCGGTGCGCATCTGCGCTTCCGCCAGCACGTCCGCCTTCGCGGCATACTCGCCGTACTTCACGCCTGCGTGTTGCGCGGCGAACATCATGGTGATGGGCATCAGCGGCAACCGGTCCACCGGACGCCCTTCCGCCATTGCGAGCACGCGTTCCCTTCCCGTCATGGCACGATCGGCTCCACACCCAGGATCGAATCGTCGTAGCAGGCTACTGTGCGCGATCCCACCGGCACCCGGAGGAATGCGTCCCCGCTCCAATCGCCGTCGATCATGCGGCCCAGCAGATGGAGGTTCCCGCGAACGATGTCGAAGGCCCAGCCGCGGCGGCTTGCCTCCTCACGGGCGCGAATCTCGAAACTGCGGTCCGGCTCGACGCCCGTCTCGATATAGGTCAACTGGCGGTAGTTGCTCTTATAGGCGGTGAGTTGCTCCCACAAATAGCGCCCGTTGTCTTCGCCGTATTTCTCGACGAGGTCCTCGAGCGTGTAGCCCGCGCCGGTTCGACGGCGCGTTTCGTCGAGCGAAAGCTGCTCCAGGTTTTCGCCGCGCTCCAGCCAGCCGGTGGAGCGAAAGTAGACTCCCGGATTCGCGTCGAAGTACTCCTGATACTGATGCCGGCCGCCCATCAGCAGCGCGATGCAGTCGTGTGCGCGCGGGATCACCAGCGGCACTCGGCGCGCTTCCAGCCCGATCACGCCGTTCCCGCAGAGCGCATAGCCCAGCAGCACGGCTTCGTATTTTTCCGGCGCTGCGCGATCGATCACCTGCTGGATGCCTTCGCGCATCTTCGCGCCACCCAGGTCGTGCAATCCCTTGGGGAGGAACTCAACGTCCACCTGGTTCGGCGAGCGCGCCACCAGCCAGCACATCTCGCGGTAGAGCACCTCGCAGCTAATCAGCTTCAGGTTCATTGGAACAACGGAGCGGCGGCCCGGATGAACTCCGGCGACGTGCCGCAACAGCCTCCCACGAAGGTCGCGCCCGCCTCAAGCAGCTTTGGCACGTAGGATGCGAACGCTTCGGCCGACTGCGCGTAGTGGATCTGGCCGTCCACGATCTGCGGCATACCTGCGTTCGGTTTGATCCATAGCGGCAGTTCGGTGGCCGCGCGATACCGGCGGCAGATCTCCACGGCCGATTCAATGCCGATACCGCAGTTGGCGCCCAGGGCGTCGGCGTCGCCGAACTCGCCCGCCACGTGTTCCGGGGTCGCGCCGGTCATCGTCCGGTCCTTTGCGCGGCCCGTGTCGAAGGCGAAGGAAACCACGGTGAGGAGTCCGGTCTCCTTCGCCGCGCGCAACGCCACGCGTGCCTCCGCCATGTCGCTCATGGTCTCGATCACCAGGGCGTCGGCTTCGGAAAGGGCCCAGGCCTGCTCGCGAAACGCGGCGAACAGGTCGTCCTCCTCGACGTCACCCATGCCGAGCAACTTGCCCGAGGGCCCGATGGAGGCGAAGACCAAGGCGTCCGCGCCCGCGGCCTCGCGGGAGATCCGCACGCCCTCCTGGTTCAACTTCACGATGTCCGCGCCGGGCAGCGCGATCCGGTTCGCGCGGAAGGTGTTGGTAAGGATCACGCGGCTCCCGGCGTCCACATAGGACTGCGCCACTTCCCGTACACGGTCCGGGTGCTCCAGGTTCCAATGGTCCGGCGACTCGCCCGGCGCGAGCCCGCGCCTCTGCAACTCGGTGCCCCACGCGCCGTCCGTCAACATCGGCTTGATGCTCAGCCAGGTCTCGCTCACGGGTCCACCCTCTCGAACACCACCACCGTGCTGTCGTAGTCTCCGCCCAACCGCAGATCGAGCCCCCTGTTCATCAGCCACGCGCCGCTCACGATCTCGCGCGACGCCGCTGCTTTCTTGTCGAACGTCCGAACCCGATATGCAGCTTTCGGATCCAGGCCGCCGAGAGCCAGTGCGGGTTGCGTTCTCCGGAACTGCTGATGATCGAGAAACGCGAAGAGCACGCCTTGTCTGCCGTCGCGCGAAACGTAAAAGTTCGCGGTCACGGCGTCTTCCCGCGGCGAGCGTAACCGGAACAGGTCTCCCTCCTGCACGGCGCCCCGGATCGACTTGTAGAGCTCCACCATCTTCGCCGCAAGCCCCATGTCCGCCTCAGACCATTTGTTGAGATCGCCGCCGATCCCGAGCGAACCTTGCATGGCCACGTGGAAGCGGTAGGCGAGCGGCGTCACACGCCCGTTCATGTTCGGAACGTCGGTGACCCAGTCCATCATGACCTTCGGGGAGTAGGCGAACGAAAAGCCCTCCTGAATCTTCAGGCGGTCGAAGGCTTCAGTGTTGTCGGAGGTCCAAACCTGGTCCACGCGGGTCAATATTCCGTAGTCGATGCGTCCGCCGCCGCCCGAGCAACTCTCGATCTCAAGCCGCGGATGTCTGGCGCGCAGGCGGTCGACGATCTCATAGACGTTGCGCACGTACTGCACCCACAGCTTCCGCTGTTCGTCTGCCGCCACGGAGGGCCAACCGGGCTCGGTGACGTGCCGGTTCATGTCCCACTTGATGAAGGCGATGTCGTTTTCCGAAAGCAGCTTGTCGAGGACGGAGAAGATGTGCTCTTTCACGTCCGGCCGCGCCATGTTGAGAATCATCTGGTTGCGCGTTTCAGTGCGCGGGCGGCCGGGGAAGTGGATCACCCAATCGGGATGCGCCCGGTACAGGTCGCTGTCCGCGTTGATCATCTCCGGCTCCACCCAGATCCCAAACTTCATGCCGAGAGACTTCACGTGATCGATCAGCGGCTTCAGCCCTTGGGGGAACTTCTTGCGATTCACGAACCAATCGCCGAGCCCCGCGCGGTCGTGATCGCGCGCGCCGAACCAGCCATCGTCCATCACGAACAACTCGGCACCGAGCCGGGCCGCTTTCGTGGCCAGCGCCTTCTGTCCCTCCTCGTTCACGTGGAATTCGGTGGCCTCCCAGGAGTTGTAGAGCACGGGTCGCGGCTTCGGCGCGGAGCGGTCCGGGGCCAGTTCACTGCGCTCGAAGCGGTGCATCATGCGCGAGGCGTGGCCGAAGCCCGCGTTCGAGAACCCTCCGTAGAAGGGCGGCGTCTCGAGCGATTCGCCGGGCGCGAGCGGGTAGGAGAAATCGAAGTCGTTCATGCCGCCGGTGACCTGCGTGTGGTCATTGGGCGTCCGCTCGACGACGATCTTCCAGTTGCCGCTCCAACCGAGAGCGCCGAACCAGACGGCGCCCGCCGATTCGGTTGCGTTCTCATCCAGCGCGAACCAGGGGTTGAACTGGTGGCTGGTGTTGCCGCGCCGGCTGTCGATGACCTTCTTCCCGGCGTTCACTGGCTCGCGGACGAGTTGTGTCTCGCCGGCCCAGCGCCCGGTCAGGTAGCTGAGCCGGTAACGGCCCTGGGGAACGTGCCAGGTGGCCGACTGCGCCGATTCGAGCACGGTCCTCGCCGGCGTGCGATTGGTGATGCGCGCGTGCCGCTTCACGATGTCCTGCGCCGGGAACACAGTGTAGAAGAGCGACACCTCGAGCCCGCGTTCGATGTCCTTCGTCCGCACCTCGAGCGTCTCGCCGCGGATCTCGTGGGACACGAAGCGGAGCACCACGTCGCGCACGCCGTCGGCGAAGGTGGCTTTCAACGCCGGCTCGACGAACCGGAGCCCGCCGAAGCCCGCATACTCCTCGGGGCTCATACCGTCGGAGTTCTCGAACGCGAAACCGCCGGAACGCCGCGCGGCGGGCAGGTCCGCATCCGCCACCTTGGCGCCCCAATAGACAGCCTGCACCTGCTTGCTCTCGTTCACGCCGAGAACGTAGCTGGTGCGCTCCGTTTCCAGAACGAAGAGATTGCGGTCAGGCAGATGCCGGACCGCGGCCGTCGCGGAGAGCGACAGCACGGCAAGCAGGACCCAGGGTTTCATGCGGCCTGAACCATCTTTCTGGCGAGCGTCACAGCGGCCGCCGCGTTCTCGCCGTAGCCGTCCGCGCCGATCTCCTCAGCGAAGCGCTGGGTGACGGGAGCGCCGCCCACCAGCACCTTCACTTTGTCGCGCACGCCGGATTCGCTCAACGCCTCGATCACCTTCCGCATGGACGGCATGGTCACCGTGAGCAGCGCGGAGAGGCAGACGATATCCGCGTCGCCTTCCCGCACCGCTTCGACGAACCTCTCGGGGGATACGTCGGCGCCGAGGTCGATGACCTCGAAACCGCCGCCCTCGAGCATCGACGAAACAATGTTCTTACCGATGTCATGCAGGTCGCCTTTCACGGTGCCGATGATCACGCGGCCGGCCGGCTTGGCCCCCTGTGCGGCCAGCAACGGTCGGATCAATTCAAGCGACGACTTCATGGCCCGGCCGGCGAGCAGGAGTTCGGGCACGAAGAACTCCTCGCATTCGAAGAGGCGGCCCACTTCGTCCATGGCGGGCACCATCTGCTGCTGGACGATTCCCAGTGCGTCCTCGCCTCGCGCCAGCGCCGCCTCCGTGGCGGCCACTGCCGCTTTCGCATTTCCTTCCACGATTGCCTTGTAAAGGTCGGACATCGGTCAAGCTCCTGCCGGCAGCGCCGGCTGCCCGTTGAATTCCCGCACCGCGTTGAGCATCGCCAGGATGTTCGCGATCGGCGTTCGCGCCTGGATGTTGTGAATGGTATTGAAGACGAATCCGCCGCTGTTGGAGAAGACCCGGCAGCGCTCGAGGACCTGCGCTCGCACGTCGGCGGGGGTTCCGAAGGGAAGCACCTGCTGCGTATCCACACCGCCGCCCCAGAACGACAGCCTCTCGCCGTAGTCGTTCTTCAGATGATCGGCTTCCATGCTGGTGGCGCTGCACTGCACCGGATTGAGGATGTCAAACCCGGCTTCGATGAACGAGGGAATGAAGCGGTCCACCGAGCCGCAGGAGTGTTTGAAAGTGCGCCACGCCGTGTGGCCGTGAATCCAGTCATTCACCCGCTTGTAGTAGGGGAACCAGAGGTCGCGGAACGTGGACACCGAACAGAAGCTCGAGGTTTGCGTGCCAAAGTCGGTGCCGCACAGAAAGACGGCGTCCACTTTGTTCCCGATGGACGCGAAGATCCGTTCCAGGTTGGCGATCGCGATTTCGCACTGGCGCGAGAAGATGGCGTGCACGAACTCGCGCCGGGAGCGCGTCGCCATGTACCATTCCGCGATGTCGCGAATGCCCTTGGGATGCTTCAGAAACGGCGCGGGCACCAGTGCGATGTCGCCGAATGCCGTGCCGCCGAAGTTCGCGAGCACGGCGCGGCCGGTTCGGGACGCCGCATCCACCGTGGCGCGAATGTGGTCCAGGTCTTCGTCCGGGATCGGGCCGAACTCTTCCAGGTTGTCCTCCGGGCTGAGCTTCGCCTCATCGATCGGCTCCTGGCGTACGATGGTGTCGAAGAAGTAGCCGTCGTTCGGCATGCGGCCGCTCGGCGGAGCCGTCGTGTCGCCCTCGGGGTAGATCAGGATGTCCCCGTTTTCGGCCACCGTGGTGTTGAATTCGCGCGGTACCGCAACCACCAGCCCGCCGGGCATGCGCCACTCTTTCCAGCCTTCGTTGGCGAAGCCGAAGAGCGTCTTGCGCGGAAACGTGCCTTCGACGTCCAGCCCCAGCGCTTCCTGCAGGTCGGCTTCGACGAGCCCGAGCATCTGGTACGGCTCGTGGACTTTCACCGGGCCCGGATCCAGCCCAAAGTGCCGGCGCAGCGCGTCCACGCAACTGACGTGGATACCGGTGACGGCGGTGCTTCCAAAATCGATGGGCACGCGGTCCGGCGCCTGGTGGCGCAAGACGGCGGCGACCCGCTCTCGGCTGGTCATGTCAGCCCTCCATGGGATATTCGGATTATATAGTGCGGTTCGACTGATTGCAGCGGCGGTCCTGGTGCTCCTGCCGCTGGCGGGCGGGGAGTTCGAACTGCGCGGACGCGTCGTGCCGCCCGCCGCCGCTTCGGTGACCGTCTTCGGATCGCTGACCCCGTTCAACACCCGAACCATGGCCGGACCCGACGGCCGCTTCCGCGTGAAGGGCCTCGAACCCGGACTCTATACCGTCTCTGTGTTCGTGCCGGGGCGCGCCGAGGTGCGCCGCACGGTGAACGTCACGGCGGCGTTCGCCGACGCGCGCGGCCGTGTCGAACAGGTGATTCCGATGGAGCCGGGCGAGGAGACGCAGCGCCTGGCGCGGGAGCGGGAATCGATGGTTTCGCTCCGTGAGTTGAAGGTCCCGGCGTCCGCCCGCCGCGAGTTTGAGAACGCCCAACGAGCGCTCTCGCGACGGGACGTGGAGGCCGCGACCGCTCACCTTGAGCGGGCGGTGGGACTGGCGCCGCACTACAGCGAGGCCTGGAACAACCTCGGCACCATCGCCTATCAAACCCGGCACTACGAGCGGGCCGAAGCGCACTTCCGGCGGGCGTTGGAGGCTGCGCCCGGCGCCTACTCGCCCACGGTGAACCTGGGCGGCACTCTGCTCAACCTGCAGCGTCCGAAGGAAGCGCTACCCTACAACGAGTTCGCCGTTCGCCGGCAGCCGGAGGACGCCCTGGCCCGCGCGCAACTGGGCATGAACCTGTGCCTGCTGGGCGACCTTGACCGCGGGATCGAACAACTGCGCGAGGCGAAGCGTATCGATCCTTCGCACTTCTCGCGGCCTCAGTTGTTCCTGGCCCGTGCCCACCTGGAGCGCGGGAATCCGGTGGAGGCGATCGCCGAACTGGAGGACTACCTGAGGCGCCATCCCAATGCGGAGAACGCCGCCGCCGTCCGCAAGCAGTTGGAACGCCTGCACGCCGCGCGCTAGTGACGCATCCGAGAGGAACGGGAAAGAAAATACCCAACCGTTTGCCGGGGCGCGTCGTCAAAAGCGCGGATCGGCACTTTCATGAACACCCTGGGACAGGACATCCGTTTCGCGCTTCGAGTGCTTCGTCAGAGCAAACTCTTCACCGCCGTGGCCGTGCTCTCGCTCGCGCTGGGCATCGGTGCGAACACCGCCATCTTCACGCTCGTGGATTCCGTCCTGTTGCGCTCGCTTCCGGTGCCGAATCCGCAGGAGTTGGTCACGCTGGGCCTCAACCCGGCCAGTCCGCGGCACTCCTTCAGTTACCCCGACTACCGTTTCGTCCGCGACCACGCGTCTTCCTACTCCGGCCTGATTGCCTTCTCCGGAGGCGGGCGCCCGGTGGCGTTCCGTCCTGCCGGCGAGAACAGCGTTCCCCAGTTGGTCGCCCTGTCGATGGTGAGCGGGAACTACTTCGCGGCGCTGGGCGTGGAGCCGGCGGCTGGCCGGTTGTTCAACGCGGCCGACAATGAGACGGAGGGCGCCCACCCGTACGTGGTCCTCAGTCACTCCTTCTGGACCCGCGCTTTCGGCCGGGACACCTCGGTTGTCGGCCGCGACTTGATGCTGAACGGAGCCCGCTTCCAGGTGATCGGCGTGTCGCGCGAAGGTTTTACGGGGGCTACCGTCGGCGTCTCGCCCGACGTTTACGTGCCCATCGTGATGTATAAGACCTTCTCGCCCACCGCGCACTTCTGGAACTCGCGGCGCATGTGGTGGCTCACCATGATCGGCCGATTGAAACCGGGCGTGACGCGCGAAGGCGCACAGGCGGAGTTCAACACCCTCTGGCAGCGCATCGTCGACGAGGACCCCGACAGGCGTCCTCCGGCGGCCTGGGACCGCGAGTACAAGCTCAACAATACGGGTATCGTCGTCGAGGGCAGCCGCGGCCACTCCTTCATGCGCCGCGATGCACAGAAGCCGCTCACCATCCTGTTGATCACCTCGGCTTTGGTCTTACTCATCGCCTGCGCCAACATGGCGAACCTCATGCTCGCGCGCGGAGCGGCCCGGCGCAAGGAAGTCGCCGTACGCCTCGCCATCGGAGCGGGACGCGGCCGGCTGATTGCGCAGATGCTCACGGAAAGCGTGCTCCTTGCGCTGATGGGCGGCTTCGTGGGCCTGGCCGTGGCGTGGTTCGGCGTCGGCGTGCTGGTGGACTTCATGCCTCGGCAGGCGTTCCCCGTCGAACTGAACCTGCGGCCGGATGCGCGGGTGCTGGGCTTCGCGTTCGGCGTTTCTCTGCTCACCGGACTGTTATTTGGCCTCGTGCCCGCGCTGCGCTCCTCGCGCCTCGATCTGCTCACCGCCCTCAAGACGAGTAGCGCCGGCAACTCTTCGGACCGCGGTTCCCGCTGGGACTTGCGCCGTTCGCTGGTGAGCCTGCAAGTCGCCCTCTCGTTCCTGCTCCTGGCCGGGGCGGGGTTGTTTGTCCGCACGCTAACGAACCTGAAGGGTCTCGAGCCTGGGATGGCGCGGGAGAACGTGCTCTTCGTCAGCACGAGTGTCGGATCGCTCGGCCTCCAGCCGCAGACGGAGCGTGCACTCAACCAGAGCCTGCGAGACGAGATCCAGCGGCTGCCGGGCGTGCGGGCGGCGAGTCTGGCGGCCATCGTGCCGCTCGGCGGATCACGATGGAACAACGACCTGCAGGTGGAAGGCTACACCTGGCGTCGCGACGAGCGCCCGTTTGTTGACTCCAACGCCGCGACCCCACGCTACTTCGAGGCCGCCGGCATTCCGATTCTGCTCGGCCGCGACTTCCGCGAGAGTGACATGGCGCCGGTGCTGCCGCCTCGCGCCGAGCAACCGCCGCCCCGCGGCGCAGAGCCGCCGAATACTCCCGGACCGCCGCGCGTCGTGATTGTGAACGAAGCCTTCGCCAGGAAGTTCTTTCCAGGCCAGCAGGCCCTCGGCAAGCGGATCGTGACCGGCGAAAAATGGAATGCCGAACGCGCGGCCGAGATCGTGGGGGTGGTGGCCGACACCCGCTATTTCGACCTCCGCAAGCCCGTAGAGCCCATGTTTTACCTGCCGATGTACCGCGACGGCACGGGCTTCGCGACCCATACCGTGCGCACCACCGGCGACCCTCGACAACTGACCGGCGCGATCCGCCAGAAGCTGCTGGAGATCAATCCCGCGGTGTCGATTCTCGAAAGCCGCACGATCGAGGACAACGTGAACCGGATGGTGGTGGGCGAGCGCGTGGTGGCTTCGCTCGGCGGGTTCTTCGGCCTGCTCGCGCTGCTGTTGGCCGCCATCGGGCTGTACGGCGTCATGGCCCAGACCGTGGCGCGGCGAGGCCGCGAGATCGGCATCCGCATGGCCCTCGGAGCACAAGCCGGACGCGTGTTACGCATGGTCCTGCGCGAGGCCGGCTGGATGGTGCTCGCTGGGGCGCTGGTGGGTGTTCCGGCGGTGCTCGCCACCACGCGCTTTGCCGAATCGCTGCTGTTCGGTGTCACGCCGCAGGACCCTGCGACGCTCGCGGCGGCGCTCCTCGCTCTCCTCGCCGTGACCCTGGTCGCCGGGCTGATTCCCGCGCGGCGGGCCACCAAAGTCGACCCCATGATTGCGCTACGGGAGGAGTGAACCGCCGCGTGCGCGCCATCGCCGGATGCCGGTACGCACGTGCTCCGGCAGTTCGCCGATGCGCATCGCCATGGGGACGAACGCCGCGGCGCCGTCGGGCACGGGCGGACCAAGCTCGCGGAAACCGAGCCGGCGGTACATGGCCAGGCGGTTGACCACGCCGGAGATGAGAATCGCTTCGAAGCCTTCGGCGGCGGCGAGTTCGATCATCGAGCCCAGCAGCCCGGCGAGGACCATGCTGTTGCGGTGCGCGGGTTCGATGGCGAGCAGCCGTACTTCCAGCCGGCGCGCCGGCCAATCGGCCAGGGAGGCCACTCCGAGAGGCAGGCGCTTCTCGATCGAGAACGGCGGCTCGGCGTTCACCGCAATCATCCCCACGACGCGGCCGGCGGCGAAGGCGCAGAGGTAGCGGGTGGTGGCTGCGTAGCGGTCCACCAGCAGGCCATCGGGCGCGAGTTCATGCTGCCCGAGCTCGCGGCTGAACGTTTCATGGTTCAAGCGCCATACGCCTTCCCGTTCTTCGGCGGTGCTGGCCAGACGGAACTCGTACTTGATATCGCCGCGAGCCACTTCATGCTCCAGTCTGACTGATTGTGGCCTGAGCGGTCCCAAACCGCCACGCGGAGATGTATATTCGTTACACATGGCGTACTGCCGCATTCTGGTGCTGGTTGCGGCCCTCCCGTTCCTGGCGCACGCGCAGGCCCCCGCCGGCGGGCTTGACTTCTTCGAACAGAAGATCCGGCCGGTGCTGGCCAAGAAGTGCTACGCGTGCCACAGCGCGGCGTCCAAGCCGCTGATGGGGCGGATGGCCCTGGATACGCGTGCGGGCATGCGCAAGGGAGGCTCGTCCGGCGTGCCGGCCGTGGTCCCGGAGAAGCCCAACGAGGGTGTGCTGATGGCCGCCATTCGCCAGTCCGGGCATCTGAAAATGCCGCCTGGCGAGAAGCTGGATGCCGCCGTCATCGCCGACTTCGAAGCCTGGATCAAGATGGGCGCGCCCGATCCGCGCGAGGGCAAGGCACCGGTGCTTCCCGCCGCGTACGACTTCGAGAAAGCGCGCCGGCATTGGGCCTACCGCCCGGTAGTGGACCGCGAGCCGCCCACGGTTTCCGATCCGCTGTGGTCCAAGAGCGGCATCGACCGTTACATCAAGGCGAAGCTCGACGAGAAGAGACTGACGCCCGCGGGGCTTGCGTCGAAGCGAGCGCTCCTGCGGCGGGTCACCTTCGACCTCACCGGCCTGCCGCCCACGCCCGCGGAGATGGATGCGTTCCTGGCCGACACGTCGGCGGGCGCGTACGACAAGGTGATTGACCGGCTGCTCGCTTCCGCCGCCTACGGCGAAAAGTGGGGACGTCATTGGCTGGACGTGGTGCGCTATGCCGATACCGCGGGCTGCAATTCCGATTTCCCCGTGCCCGACGCCTGGCGATACCGCAACTGGGTGATGCAGAGCTTCCGCGACGACAAGCCGTATCTGGACTTCCTGCGCGAACAGATCGCGGGCGACCTGCTGCCCTACAAGAACGACGAGGACCGGCAGGCGAAGGTCGTGGCCACCAGCTATATCGCGATGTCGCGGCGTTTCGCTTCGAACAAGAACGAGCACCATCTCACCATCGACGACACCATCGACAACGTGAGCAAGGCGATGCTCGGCCTGACCGTTTCCTGCGCGCGCTGCCACGATCACAAATTCGACGCCATTCCGCAGACCGACTACTTCGGCTGGTACGGCATCTTCGATTCGACCGTGTACAGCTTTCCCGGTGTGGAGACGTTTCCACGGCCCCATGATTGGGTGGCGCTGGGTGGGCCCGGGGCGCAGAAGCGGATCGACGAATGGGAGACGCGGCTGCGCGCCGTGCACCAGGATATCCGCGAACTGCGCTTCGGCAACGGACGCTTCCGCCCCACCGCGCGCGAAGAGCTGAAGAAGCTCACCGCCGAGGCGCTGAGCATCGAAATTGCGCCGCCCGACGTTCCCAAGGCCTACGCGGTGAAGGAGGGCATCGGCCGGAACGCCCGCATGCACTACAAAGGCGACCCCCGCTTGCTGGGCGAGGAAGCGCCTCGTGGGTGGCTGACGGTGCTGGGCGGCGGGACCATCGCCGGCGAGATCGGCAGCGGCCGGCGGCAGTTGGCGGATTGGATCACGGATCCGAAGAACCCGCTGACCGCGCGAGTGATGGTGAATCGCATCTGGCAATGGCATTTCGGCAAGGGCCTCGCCGCGTCGCCCAACGATTTCGGCGTGCGGGGCGAGACCCCTTCTCATCCCGAACTGTTCGACTGGTTGGCGGCGCGGTTCGCCGAGTCGGGGTATTCGGTGAAGGCGATGCACCGGCTGATGCTCACTTCGCGCACGTACCGGCTGGCGAGCGCGCACGCGGCCGCCAACGCGGAGAAGGACCCGAACAACACCTACCTGTGGCGCTTCAACCGGCGGCGGCTCCAGGCCGAGGAGATTCGCGACGCGATGCTTGCGGTCAGCGGCCAACTGGACGCCACGCCCGGCGGAGCCCACCCGTTCCCCAAATTGCACGAGTGGACATTCACGCAGCACCGGCAGTTCTTCGCGCGCTACAACCACAACAAGCGCAGCGTTTACCTGATGCAGCAGCGGCTGCGGAAGGACCCGCTGCTGGAGCTGTTCGATTCGGCGGACCCGAATACGTCCGTGGGCGTGCGCAGTGAGAGCATCACGGCCCTGCAGGCGCTGGCGCTCACCAACAGCGAGTTCGTACACGCCCAGGCGGACGCGCTGGCGGTCCGGGTCGGAATGGCGCACAGCGACACGCTCGCGCGGATCCGGTACGCCCATCAACTGGCGTTGGGCCGGCCGACAACACCGCCGGAGATCGCGCAGGGCACGGCGTACCTGTCGAAAGCCCGGACGGCGCTTGAGGACTCGCCGCTCGCGGCGGAGCAGCGCCCCCGCGCGGCCCTGGCGAGCTACCTCCGAGCGCTGTTGGCAAGCGATGAATTCTTCTTTGTGGACTAGGTGACGACGATGTGGACGCGGCGTAACATGGTTCGTTCGATGATGGCCGGCTCCGCGCTGCTGCCCGCGATTCTCAGGCACTGCCTTGCGGACACCGGCGATGCACTGTCGCCGAAGGCCCCCCACTTCGAGCCCCGGGCGAAGCGGATCATTTTTCTGTTTTCAAGCGGCGGCGTCTCCCATGTCGACACCTTCGATCCGAAGCCCGCTTTGGTCGCCGCGGCGAAGGCGGAGAAGAAAGCTCCCAACGGCCGGCCTTACCTCGCGCCGTTCTGGGAGTTCAGGCGCGAATCGGAGTGCGGCACGGAGGTGAGCGACCTCTTTCCGTGGATCCGCAAGTCGATGGACGAGATCTGCTTGATCCGTTCGATGCGCGGCGATCACAACGATCACGCGCAGGCCACGCTCGGCGTTCACACGGGATCAGTGACGTTCGCGCGGCCGTCGATGGGTTCGTGGGTCAGCTACGGGCTGGGCACGGAGAACCGCAACCTGCCTTCGTTCGTGGTGCTCGCCCCGTCGCTGCCGTACGCCGGCGCGCAGGTGTGGTCGTCGGATTTCTTGCCGGGCGCGCACAGCGGCACGCTGGTGACGCCGGGCACCGATCCGGTGCCGAACCTCGCACGGCGCGCCCCGACGGCCAACCTGCAGCAGATCGAACTGGGCTTGCTGGACCGCTTCAACAAGAAACACCAGATCGCGCGGCCCGGCGATCCGCGTCTGGCGGCGCGGATCAAGTCCTTCGAAACCGCCTTCGGCATGCAGATGGAGATGCCGGAGGTGCTCGACCTTTCTAAAGAGACCGATGCGACGCTCGAGCTCTACGGCCTGGAGCGGGGCTCGACGAAGGGCTACGCGTGGCAGTGCCTGGTGGCGCGGCGTCTGGCGGAACGCGGCGTGCGCTTCATTGAACTGATCGACGTGGGCGCCTCGAACAACTGGGACGCCCACGGCGACATGAAGACGCACGAACCGCTGGCGAAGAACATCGACCGCGCGATCTACGGCCTTCTCCGCGACCTCAAAGGCCGCGGCATGCTGAACGACACGCTGGTGGTCTGGAGTTCGGAGTTCGGGCGGTCGCCCTGGCCCGACAGCCCGCAGGGGCGCAATCATCATGTGAATGTCTACACGACGTGGATGGCCGGCGGCGGCGTGAAGCCCGGGATCGTCTACGGAAAGTCGGACGAGATGGGAGCGAGCGTCGGCGGGAACGAAGTCCATGTCCACGATTTCCACGCGACGATCCTGCACCTGTTGGGCTTCGACCATACGCGGCTGACGTTCCGCCACGCGGGTCGCGATTTTCGCTTGACGGACGTCCACGGAAACATCGTGAAGCCGATCCTGGCATGAACGACATCACGGCGGGGGCCGTTCAATTCGAGCCTGTAGCGGGCGACAAACAGGCGAATCTGGCCCGCATGCGCGAGTTCATCGAGGCCGCGGCACGACGGAACGTCGAACTGCTGGTGTTCCCGGAATGCTGCGTGACGGGCTATTGGTTTCTGAGAAACCTCTCCGTGGACGGCCTGCGCGCGCTGGCGGAGCCCGCTTTCACGGGGCCGCTCGCGCGCGAGTTATCCGAGCGCTCGCGTCTGCATCGGATGACCATCGGCGCGGGCTTCGTGGAGGCGGCGCCGGGCGGCGCGCTCTATAACTCATACCTCGTCGCCACGCCGGACGGGCAGTTGCATTGCCACCGGAAGCTGCATGCCTTCGAGCACGAGGCGATCTCCTGCGGCGAGGAGTTCACGGTCTTCGATACGCCCCATGGCGTGCGGATGGGCGTCCTCATCTGTTATGACGTCAACCTCGTCGAGAACGTGCGCCTCACCGCCTTGAAGGGCGCTGACGTGCTTCTTGCGCCGCATCAGACGGGCGGCTGCAGGACCCGGAACCCCCACCTCATGGGCCTGATCGAACGCCGTGTGTGGGACGAACGCCACGAGCATCCGGACGTCATGGAGGCGGAAATGCTCGGCGATAAGGGACGCGGCTGGCTGATGCGATGGCTGCCGAGCCGGGCGCACGACAGCGGGCTTTTCCTGGTCTTCGCCAACGGGATCGGCGTGGACGACGACGAGATTCGTACGGGCAATTCGATGATCCTCGACCCCTACGGACGCGTCCTCGCCGAAAGCCGGAAGGCGGGCGACGATATGGTAACGGCGCGCCTGTGCGGCGGGCTGATCCCGGACAGCACCGGACGCGGCTGGATGCAGGCGCGACGGCCGGAGTTGTACCGGGCGATGGTGGCGCCTAACCCGGACGACGGCCGGAGTTGTACAAAGACCTGGCCCGCCGCACGGGAAACGAACGCGATACCCGCAGCTTGAAGTTCTCCGAGTAGCTGCTACTGCTTCGGCTCGCGAATACAGAACAAGTGGGTCTGGCTGCGCAGGTAGAGATCGCCCTGCGAGACCGCCGGGGAGGCGATGAAGCTCTGGTCGGCGAGGGTGTTCGTAGCGAGCACCTCGAAGGCCTCACCCATCTTCACCACGATCACGTCACCCTCTTCGCTGGACAGGTAAAGCTTTCCATCAACGGCCACCGGCGAAGCCTTGAAATTGTAGGGCTTCGGGAGGCGGACCCGCTCGTAGAAGGCTTTGCCCGTGGTGGCGTCCAGGGCGCTCAGCATCCCGGAATCGGTCAACATGTAAAGCTTTCCGTCATGGAGCACCGGCGACGCTGTGTACGAGGTTCCGCGATTCGTGGTCCAGAGCACGGCGTCGGTGCCCGACAGATCGCCCTTGCGGCCCAGTTTGACGGCCAGCAGGTTGGGGTTGCGATACCCGGACATGACGTAGACGACGCCGTTGGCATAGACCGGCGCCGGGATCGTGTTTGCGCCGAGGCCCGCGCACTCCCAGATCAGGCTTCCGTCCTTCGCGTCGTAAGCGCGCACCTTGTTCGGCGCGGCGACGACGACCTGTTTCGCGCCTTCATGATCCACGATCAGCGGCGGAGCCCAGTTGCTAATCTCCTGCCGGTTCGCCTTCCAGCGATCTTTCCCGGTCTTCTTGTCGAGGGCCAGCAGGAACGAGTCGCCTTCGTGGTCGAAATTGAGGTAGAGCGTATCGCCGTCGAGCACTGCGGCGGTGCCCTCACCGAAAGCGTTGCGCATGCGCAGCTTCACGCCTGTGTCGCGCTCCCAGATCAGCTTGCCGTTGAGGTCGTAGCAGAAGACACCGTTCGAACCGAAGAAGACGTAGAGGCGTTGGCCGTCCGTGACGGGCGAGTTGGAGGCAAAGCTGCCGTAGCGGCGGTGGTAGCCTTCGTGCGGCTTCACCGTCTTCGCCGTTCTTTCCCAGAGCAGCTTCCCGGTCTGCCGGTCGTAGGCCATGACCATCAGCTTGTGCTCGGGCTGCTCGCCCTGCGCACCCTGGCCAAAGCCCCGGGCGCCGCCCGGTTCCGGCGCCTGCGCCGGCGCGGCCGCGTCGCTGGGGACCGCCGTGGTAATGAAGAGCCGGCCGCCCCAAATCACAGGCGAGGAGTGCCCTTTTCCCGGAACAGCGGCTTTCCAGGCGATGTTCTCCTGGTCGCTCCACTTCCAGGGCGCGGAACCCCGCGCCGCACCGTTGTCGAACGGACCGCGCCACCGCGGCCAGTCGCCTGGGACCTCCGAAGCGAAAACCGGGAGTAGCCCCAACAAACCCAGAATGCCCACATGCTTCATGAACTCCAGGATAATTGAGAACTGATGCCGCCGCGTTACCAGGGTAGTGAACGGCAACGGCGAGCCCTCGACAGCTACATCAAGTTGATGCGTGCTGCCGATACGGTTACGTCGCGCGTTCGGGAATCCATCGCCGCGTCCGGGCTGACGGAAACGCAGTTCGCCCTGATGGAAGCGCTCCACCATTGCGGCCCGCTGCGCGCCTGCGATCTCTCGCGGAAGCTTTTGCGCAGTAGCGCGAACATCACTACCGTCCTTGACAACCTCGAGAAGGCGGGGCTCGTCACTCGTAAACACTCGAAATCGGACCGCCGCGCCGTCAGCGTGGCGCTCACCGGCGCCGGCGCCGCACGGATCCGTGAGACGTTCCCGGCGGTGGCCGCCCGGATCGACGAGCTGATGAGCGCGCTCGGCGAATCCGAGCAGGAGCGCCTGGGCATCCTGTGCCGCAAGCTCGGCCTGCAACTTCCTGCGACCGATTCGGGCCGTCCACCATCCGATAGTTCGACATCGAATGATTGACAGGACGGAGAAAATGGACATGCTCTTTCAGAACATGAAAGTCGGCGAGATCGAACTGCCGAGCCGGATCGTGATGGCGCCGCTTACCCGCTCCCGCGCCGTTGCGGGGAACGCGCCCAATGATTTACATGTGGAGTATTATCGCCAGCGCGCGAGCGCCGGGCTGATCGTCACCGAGGGCACGTCGCCTTCCGCGAACGGACTCGGCTACGCGCGGACACCCGCCATCTACACCGATGCCCAGATCGCCGGTTGGAAGAACGTCACCGACGCCGTCCACGCCGCCGGTGGCAGAATTTTTCTGCAGATCATGCATGTCGGCCGCATCGCCCATCCGCTGAATCAGCCTGCTGGCGCACGCATCCTGGCGCCGTCGGCCATCGCGCCCAAGGTGGAGATGTGGACCGACGAGAAGGCGATGCAGCCCATTCCCGCCCCGGAAGCGATGAGTGTGGACGACATCCGCGCCACAATCGCCGAATTCTCTCAGGGAGCCAGGAACGCGCAGCAGGCCGGGTTCGACGGCCTTGAACTCCATTCCGCGAACGGCTACCTTCCGAATCAGTTCCTCAGCCCGAATGCGAACCAGCGCACGGACGAATACGGCGGGTCCATTGAGAATCGCGTGCGGTTCACTCTGGAAGTGTTCGACGCCCTCGCGGAGGTGTGGGGGCCGGGCCGCGTGGGCGTCCGGGTGAGCCCCGGCGGCTCATTCAACGACATGCTGGATGGCGACCCCCGAGCGACCTACGTTTGGCTGGCGAAGCAACTCAGCGCCCGTCGCGCCGCCTACCTGCATGTGGTCCGTCCGTTTCCGTTCGCACCGGCGGAAGCGGCGTTCGACGTTTGGGCGGAACTGCGCCAAGCCTTCGACGGCGCGCTGATCGCCAACGGCGGTCTGGACCCCAAGAGCGCAGCGGACTTGATCGCCGCGGGCGTCGCGGACCTGGCGGCGTTTGGCCGGCCGTTCATCGCAAATCCCGATTTACCGGCGCGCATCCGGAACGGCTGGCCGCTGGCGCAGCCCGACGCGAGCACGTTCTACACACCGGGTCCCAAGGGCTACACCGACTACGCGGCGTTCGCCTAACTGCCGAAGCAGTACAAGTGTCCGGCGGTCCGCACGTACAGGCGGCCGCCGGCGATGGCCGGCGTGGCGATGATCTGCTCGTTCAGCTCGGCCGATGAAATCGACTCCCAATCTGGACCCGCCTTAACGACCGTGGCCTTGCCGTCCTTGCTGAAGAAGTAGATCTTGCCGTCCGCGGCCACCGGCGATGCATAGTAGTCGCCCGGCGCATCCTTCAGCCGCGCCTCACGCAGGAGCTTGCCCGACTCCGCGTCAAACGTGCTCAAGATGCCTCCGTTCCGCACCGAATACAGCACACCCTCCAGGAGCACCGGCGCGGTGACGTAGGGCAGCCCTTTGGTGTGGCGCCAGGCAACGTGCGTAGTGCTGACGTCGCCCTTGCCGTTCAACCGCACGCGTACCAGGCCGCCCCCTGGCCGGCTCGGGTCGAACGCCGTGTCAAACTCCTTCTGCGTCACGACGCCATCCTTGTTCCCGTAGTGCTTGTCGATCGCCGAGAAGAGCCGGTGCATGATGCGGTGCGGAACGCTGTCACCCAACTCCGCCAGTTCAATGGTCCCGCTCTGGTCCTTGTCGTAGGGCTTGATGGTAGCGGCGAAGGGCTGGCCGAGGTCGCCCGCCGGCTCCGTCGTGTACACACTGTCGCCCGCCACCAACGGAAGCGCCGCCGGCCCGTAGGTGACACCGCGCGCCCACCAGAGGCGCTCACCGGTCCTTACCTGGTAGCCGGTGAGTTCCACCGCGCCGGAGACGATCAACTGCAACGGCCCGTTGGCGGGCTTGTACAGCGACGGCGTTGCGTAGGAGCCCAGCACACCCACCGGCCGCTCCACCTTCCACTTCTCTTTGCCCGTCTTCGCCTCGTACGCCCGCAGCCAGGCCTCCTCGGGAGTGTCGATGAGCAGCATCACGAGGCCGTCAGCATACACCGGCGATGTCGCCATTCCTTGAATCGCTCCGAAAGGTCCGACCGGCGTCCTCCACAGTTCCTTGCCGTCGAGATCATAGGCGAGCAACCCGAACTCCGGGAAGAACGCAAAGACAATCTTCCCGTCGGTGGCGAGCGAAGGCGTCGTCGGCCCGTTCAACGGGTGTGCGGTTTCCGTGCGCGACTTGGTGATCCCCTTACGCCAGAGCTGCGTGCCCTTGGCGGCGTCGTAGCAGAGCACTGCACGCTCGTCGCCCTCCCAGCCCGTAAACAACACGCGGCCTCCGACGACGATGGGTGAGGAGTGGCCTTTCAGCGTGGCGGTTTTCCAAACGACGTTCTTCTCCACGCCGATCTCGGCGGGCAGATTCTTCTCGGCTGAGACACCGTCGCCATTGGGCCCGCGGTAACGGGGCCAGTCGGCGGCAAGGAGCGTGGTTCCGAGGGTCAGGGCGATCGCGAGGCGCATGGTCATCTACTGTAGAGCAAATACCGGCGTTGGCGCAGCGCACGTAATACCTGTAAAGCGGTCTCCCGCCACATCGGAAAGGGCGGGCCTCAGCCGGCGCCGCGCTAAACTTCTACCAATGAAGCAGGCCGAATTACATCCCGACGACCGGCCCTTCCGACACTATTCGTTTTCGCATCGTTGCGTGGCCTGGATCAGCGAGAACGTGTTCGGCGGAGTCACCTACACGGTGCGGCGCGGGCTGTTGAAAGGGCTCAAGCGCCGGGGCGGGCTGGCGTGGCTGCCGGAACGCGCCGGCGAAGCCGCAACGCCCGAGCTCGCATTCTGGCGGGAGCGCAATTTCGCCGGCCTCACCGTCTACGACGTAGGAGCCTTTCACGGTCTTCTGACCCTGCACTTCGCGCGCACGGCGCGGCAGGTGGTGGCCTACGAACCGAATGCGCGGAACCACGCCCGGCTGGCCGAGAACCTTCGCCTCAACGGCGTGACGAACGTCACCGTCCGGAAGACAGGCGTGGGCGCGCGGGCGGAAACGCTGACCATGGTTTCGTCGAATCTGATGCCGGGTGGGGCGACTGTGGATCGCGACGCGGCCGCCGGCGTTCGGCGTGCCGGCGGCGACGTCAAGGTGGAGGAGATCCCCATTGTGCCGTTGGACGAAGATATCGCCCGCCACTCCCTTCCCGCGCCGGACTTCGTGAAGATCGACGTGGAGGGCGAGGAACTCGCGGTACTCCGCGGAGCGCAGGACACGCTCCGGCGTCACCAGCCGTCGTTGTTCCTGGAAATGCACGGCGAGACGATGAACCTGAAGCGCAGGAATGTCGCGGCGCTGGTGGACTGCCTGTGCGATCTGGGCTACGCGGAGATCGTGCACGTGGAAAGCGGAGCGCGGATTGGACAGGAGAACGCGGCGGCCGCAGCCGAGGGGCATCTCTTCTGTCCAGGCTCACAGCCCGGCCGCTGAACACATCGCCTCAACGAAGAGCTTGAGCTCGCGCGATTCGTTGTCCTTGCGCCAGGCGGCAACGGATTCCGCGGCGAGTTTGGGTGAGGAGAGCTTCACGAAGATAGCGCCGGGGTGAGGCAGCGCGGCGGCGTCGGCGGGCAGGAGCGTCAGGCCGCGGCCCGCCGCGATGAGTCCCAGCACGGCGGAAAGGCTGCCGGCGTTCGCGCGAATGCGGGGCTCGAAGCCGGCCTGCCGGCAGGCATCCCGCAGAAAGTCGTTGCGGCCTGGAAAGAGTCTGGGAGCCAGGCCGACGAAGTCGTCCGCCGCCAGCTCGGCCAGGGCGATGGCCTTGCGCTTGGCCAGGGAATGGCCGGCGGGCAGCACGGCCTGAACCGGCAACCGTCGTACGGTGCGGATCTCGAACTGGTCGCGGGGCAGTTCAGCGCAGGCTTCGCCGATGAGGGCGACATCGAGCGCGCCTTTCCGGAGTTCCTCGATCTGGGCGGCGGGCTGGAGTTCGCGGAGCTCCACGTCGATGGCCGGATTCCGTTTGCCGAACCCGATCAGCACCGCGGTGAGATAGCTGGCGGGCGTGCTGGCGATATAGCCGATGGCGAGCGAGCGCTTGCGCGGCGAGGGCGAGAAGGCGCGGACCTCGTCGGCGGCTTTCTGGCTGCGCCGGAGAATTTCACGGGCGTGGACGAGCAGGGTCTGGCCTGCTTCGGTGAGGCGTACGCCGTTGCGTTCGCGCTCGAACAGCGCGGCGCCCAGTTCTTCTTCCAACTCCTTCAACTGCCGGCTGACCGCCGGCTGCGTAACGAACAAGCGGGCCGCGGCACGGCTGACGTTGCGCTCCTCGGCGGCCATCAGAAAGTAGCGGAGTTGTCGAAGCTCCATGCTTGAGATATTACCAGCGGTAATGGCCAACCAAGAAACAAAGCATCATCGCGGCGGCGGCGGCGGACATCTTTTGAAGTGTTATGACAACCACCAGACAAGCGACGATCACCAGGCGGCCGGCGGGCGAGCGCGGCCGCGGAGAGCACGGCTGGCTGAACAGCCGCCATACCTTCTCATTCGCCGGGTACTTCGACCCGAACCACATGGGTTACCGCTCGCTGCGCGTGATCAACGACGACGTCGTCGCGCCCGGCCGCGGCTTTGGCGCGCATCCGCACGAGGACATGGAGATCTTCAGCTATGTCGTCGAAGGAGCGCTGGCGCACAAGGACTCCCTGGGGAACGGATCGACGGTGGAGGCCGGCGGCGTTCAGTACATGAGCGCGGGCTCGGGTGTGGTGCACAGCGAGTTCATTGGATCGCGCACGGAGCCGGTGCAC
>DALYJJ010000025.1:0-52890 GCA_031969915.1 Bryobacteraceae bacterium
TGGTCACATTGCTGGTCTGTCGAGGCAGCGCAATGTTCTGGCGGCGGTACGCCTCCATGAGTGCGGGATCGGAGAAGTTCGCCGATGCCAGATCCCTGGCCGGTGAAGGTTCTGGTTTGGAGGGACCGGCCGACGGCGGGTCAGGTGGCAGCGCTGCCGCACGATTCCGCATCGTTCCGAGCAGATCCTGTTCGGTCAATTCGTTCGGCTCCTCATTCGGCTGCTGGTTGACGCTCAATTGAGGAACCGCCGATCGTTGGGCGGCCTCCGGATTTGCTGGGGCCGATGATGGTCTTCCTAGATTGGGACTCGTTCCTCGCGGCTTCTTCGTGCTATCAGCATCCGTAGTGAACAGCCCGACAAATAGAAACAGGCACGCCACGCTTGCCCCGACCAGGATGACGAGCCCGCGTGTTCGTTCCGCCGACTTCAGGTCGCGGCTCTCCGGAACCGGTCCAAGGCGGGCGCGTATCCTGTCGAGCAGCGAAATCGGCTTCGCATCCTGATCCGATGGCTCGGCTTCTGTACGCTCCGAGCCGGGAGCTTCTGGATTGTCCGTCGTCTTGGATAGGTCCGTCGCGACATCCTCTTCGTGATCGCGCTGTGGGATCTGTTCATTGGCCATGAGAAGCCTCCTCACGAGTTCCTGAAACACCAAAACCAATCGGGGCCAGGGCAGGCCGATCAACCGCTCCGCTCTCGGCAACTTGCAGAAACAAGCTCTCGTGCGATTGCTTAAACCCCGGCCGTGAAAACACCACCACGCCATCCACGCGCTCCCCAGGGCCGAGCCGCCGCCGCGACAATCGGAAGTCCTGCACCGGGAGTTGCTCGCTGGTCGTCCAACGGTCCTTTCGAATCACGGCGCCTTTCCGTGTCTTCCCGGCCAGTTGCACCTGCGGCGGCATAATCTCGATCCCGTTCGACTGTGGGTTGACGGCCGAAAAGAGGACCATCACAGTGCGCCCCTGATCGATGACTTCGGAGACGCCAGCTCGAACTCGATCGCCCTCTCCAGTCACTGTTGGAGGCTTGCCTCCATAAAGGGCGGGGAGTGGGGCGAGTTTCTGCCGGTTCAGGATCTCCTGAAGTGGGTCAACGACCTTCTCAGCATCAACAGCCTTCCAAGTCGCGAGACCAGAGACGGGTCTGAGAACTTCGGTTCTGGCGACCTCGGCCGAAGTTGGGGACGTTTCGCCCACGAGAAAACTGCCGGCCGGCTTGTAGACGAGGACAAAGTCCACCCTCTTCGGGCCGCTCGGATCCATCTGCAAAAGGAAACTCAGTTGTCTGCCGCTGGTGGTCACAACCAAGAGGTTCGATTCGCCAGGTTGCTCAGTGACGGGTTTGACAAGGACCAGGGTTGGTTCCTTCTCGGAGTGCTCCGCAAGGAACCTCTCGGGATCACCGATGACCATTGAACTGACTGGTTCGGGAACGCGAATCGCCGTCGCAAATCGCGGCGCCACACGCACCACCTGCACTTGATCCGTGAGGCTCCGATTGCTCACCACCGGCTCGACCTGGGCATTGAGTGTTTGAATCGCGACGAGTAAGAGGAACGCTCTCATTCATCAGGCTCCTTTCACTGGGTCAGCATCGACTCCCACTGATTCCGTCGGAACAGGTAGGCGACGCGATGCGTAAAGTTCACCGTTTCCGGGTACCTGTATCCCAGCCCCGCCTTCAACACTCGACCGTGGCCGGCATTGTAGGCGCCAACGACGAGACGCAGGTCGCCGCCGCACTGCTTCATCAGGAACGCAAGGTAGGCCACACCGCCTCGGATATTCTCAGCCGGATCAAACCGGTTCCTGACGCGGAAAGTTGCCGCGGTGTCCGGCATCAGTTGCATCAAGCCGACAGCCCCGGCCGACGAAACCGCGCGTGGATTCCAGTTGGACTCCGCTTCGATCACTGCCCGCACCAACTCCCTCGATACGCCGAAGTGTTCGGCCCAGTGGTCTGCGAGAGCCACAAGAGCCGCCGGTTGGCCCCAGACATTGCTGGCGACTAACGCCAAGAGGATGAACAGCCAAGTCACGCGACCGCCTCCTCTGGCCTTTGCGACATGACCCGCAGGGCCTGATCGCGGTACTCGCGAGCCGTCGCGACAAGGCTGGTGAATCCGTCGCGTAGCAAGAGGCGCTTCACGTCTTCTTCGGTCTTGGCCAGGAACGGGAGCAATACATCCCGGTCCTCCGGGCGGATCTCGGATCGTCCCAGAAGCTGCAGTGCCCGAACGAACTGAACGATCTCGTCAATTGAGGGTGGCTTGACCAGGTTGTAGCCTCGCAATGCCTGCGCGAGCCCGACCGCCTGAGCCTTTAACTCAAGCGGGGCATCCACTGTTCGGATGTCGAGGATCTCGGCTTCCTTCCTCACATCGGGATGCTCGATCCGCTGGTAGAGACTTCGCCGGCGTAGCGGGTCCCCGAGTCGTCGTTCCTGGTTCGAAGTCATGACCACGAACGGAACGGATTGAGCCTTCACGGTCCCCAGTTTCGGCACGGTGATCTGCCAGTCAGAGAGGATTTCGAGCAACAGCGCCTCGAACTTCTGATCGACCTTGTCGAGTTCGTCGATCAGGAGCACCACCGGCTTCGGCTGGAGCACTGCCTGCAGTAGCGGCCCTTGCGTGAAAAAGTCTAGCGTATGGAGCTGTGAACGGAGGCGATCCCACTGGCGGTCCACCGCATCCGGTTGTGTCTCCAAGAAGAGCCTTTGCAGCGCTTCGTCGAAGGCTCCGATCGCCTGTCGCTCGGTAATCCCCTCGAAGCATTGCAGTCGGATTAAGTCTGTCTTGGCTGCAGCGGCGAAAGCTTGCGCGAGGTAGGTCTTTCCCGTGCCCGGTGGTCCTTCGATCAGCATGGGTTTCTGCATCCGCGTCGCCAGCCAAATGATCTGGATGAGCACCGGTTCGGTGGCATAGCCCGCTTCGCGCAAACCGGCGGCGACCAAGTCGGGTGAGGCAAACACATCGCGAGTGTAGGCCGCTTCGCCATTTTCACCAAAAGACTTCCCCGAAACTTCCTTGGTCCCCGGGGCGGCCCTCCCCTATGGTTGAGCCATCATGCGCCTAAGATCCCTTTGCATCTCAGTCCTCTTCGGCTGGCTGTTGCTGACAGGCTGCGGCCTCGCCCGGCCCTGCGATATGACCACCTCCGGGTGCGAGTCGAAGCCAGATCGGCCGGACTGCCCGAAGTTCTGGCCCGGCTCCGCCCGGTCCTCCTGCAATGAGGGCAACCGAAGCAATCGATAGCGCCATGCTCCTGCCCGACCCACTTCTGCACGAACTCGAACAACGATCGGCGCGCTCGATTGAAGATGTTGCACTTCAGCTCCTGGCGCTACGCCGAACGAAGCGGCGCCCGGCGGACCTCCTCAACTCTCAGCTCCCCTGTGGAGCCTGGTCGAACCAGCTTGTCACGGCAGTCCCCAACGCCTACAGTACGGCACTTGCGCTCATCGCGTTGGCGAAGAGCGATCTCACAATCGAGGTTCGCTCCGCTGTCACCAGGGGCTTCGAGTGGCTCGAGAAGACGCAAGGCCGGGAGGGTCATTGGCTATGGCAATGGAAATTCCGACTATTCGACCGCCAGGTCCGACTCGATCCTCGCAAGTTTGGATGGCCCTGGGTCGAAGGCACGGTAAGTTGGGTGGCGCCAACAGCGGCCGCGCTCCTTGCTTATGCGGCTTGGAGTCGAGAATCTCGTCGAGTGCCAGCTGCACTCGCGATGCTGGAGGATCGGGCCTGCGCCGGCGGAGGTTGGAATGCCGGCAACAGTAGGGCATTCAACATCGATCTCGATCCGCACCCAGACTTCTCAGCGATGGCCATCTGCGCACTGTCTTGGCATGGATACAGCGAAACCCCAATCGTGAGAGCCGCCGCTCGCTATCTAGCCAAACGTCTGTCCACGTGCCGTTCGGCGCACTCCCTTGCTTGGGGAGTTCTCTCCCTCCAGCCCCACGACGCCACATGCGCGGAGGTTTTCCGCCTCTCTCTGAGGCAAGTCCTTCAGGCCGACGCGGATCGACTTCCGACGGCAACACTCTCTTTGGCGGCCCTTGCTGTCGAAACCCCACCGTTCCAATGGTCAGTGAATCCATGACGGGCCGACGCAAGATTGTTCGCGCTCTTGCGCTCGCCGGGGCGACCGCGTTGGCAGTGCGCCAAACGCGACACGGGCGACTTCCTCGCCGCGCACCACAACGCTCGCGGGTGGCCGTCCTACATTGCGACTCGTATGACAAAGTGGCTCAAGTTGTCTGGGATGGGCTTAAGCTGCTGTCACCGGAGGTGAAGGGCAAGAACGTGCTGCTCAAGCCTAACCTCGTCGAGTATTCGCCAGTCGCCCCGATCAATACCCATCCCACGGTCATTGCGGCGGCCGTGGAAGGTTTCTATCGGATGGGCGCGGCGCGCGTCGTAGTTGGCGAAGGGCCCGGTCATGTCCGCGACATCGACCTCCTATTGGATGAATCCGGGCTACGGGAGGCCTTACGGGCTGTCGGCAACATATCGTTTGTCGACCTAAACAGCGACACCGTCCGGCGCGTACCCACGACAACATCTCTGACGAGCCTCTCAGAACTGTGGCTGCCCGAAACACTTCTCGCGGCCGACGTGGTCGTGTCGATGCCAAAGGTTAAGACTCATCATTGGGCTGGTGTCACACTAAGCCTAAAGAACCTCTTTGGCGTCGTGCCAGGCTCCGTATACGGCTGGCCCAAGAACATTCTGCATTGGCAAGGCATCGACAACTCGATTCTCGAACTAGCGGCAACGGTACCGATTCACTACGTCATCGCTGATGGCATCGAAGCGATGGAAGGAAATGGACCACTGCACGGACAAGCGAAGCATCTCGGATGCTTGGTCGTCTCTGATGACCCAGTGGCGGCCGACGTCACCTGCTGCCAGCTGCTCGGAATCGTCCCGCTCTCCATTCGGCATATTGCAGGGGCCGGAGCCATTGGCAATCTGTCACCGGCCAGGTGGGCTCAGTTGGGATCCGTCCGGCCCTGAACGAATGTCTCCGTCGTCATCGAGGAGTGCAACTTGATCTTTATCCATGCTGCCTTTCTGAGATTGCTCCCGATGAAGGACCTCGCCGACACCTATCCGCCGCGCCGCCGCACCTGAAACGGGGGCACCAGTCGAGGCGCTACGAACCGGGTACCTGCAGCTTGGGGCATCGGTTGTCTCCCGGTTCGATTCAATCCAACAGGCCCCTCGCACTCGGCACCCAAACCGAAAGTCTTTCGTCACGGAAGCCGTTCAGGACCAGCCACTCCTTCTTGGTTTCTGGCAGCCTCTCGTACGGAATCCGCTCTGGGTGCTCTCGCAGCAGAGCTTCAAATGAAGATTCGGCGATCCCCCTCTTGAATCTGCGTAGCAGCCCGTCTTTCACCATTCGATGAACCGTAGTCCGCGACCGCCCGATGTCCTGGGCGATCTGCGTGACCGTCAGCGGCTCATGCTCGCTATCGAGTTCGGCCTTCCGCATCCTCTGGTTGCGCTTGCGGATGGCTGCTTTGCTCCGGCGATTGGGGTTGAGGCCCTGCTGGATCTTGGCAGACTCGCATCGGTCCCACCGAGGCTTGCGTTTCCACGGCCAATCCTCGCGCGGAAGCACCCGCCGCAGGAATTCCTTCACGGCTTCCGGTGTGCGGCCCAGTTCCATCGCCAGGTCATTGAACGATTTTCCCAGGTCGCCCCTCTGGAGCGCCCAGTCCACAACCTTGCGAGATTGAGTCGTTGTCCAGTTGTTCATGCCATCTGCCCGCTGCTTGGCGCGGGTCTTGACTGGCATGCTAGAGTTCGATCGGCAAACGAACAATGGGCAAGTGGGTACCTGCTACATGAAGGTCTGGCGCGCCGACTCGCGATGACAAACGGACGAAAGCGATTGATGATTCGGGCTTTGCAGGATTCGATGACCGGCGCTTCCACAGCCGGCGGGGCCGCAAAGATGCTGGTCAAAAATTATCCACGGTATCTGGCCAAGTAGCCATCGCAGCCAAGAATGTGCTTGCATAGACCGGAGGGGCGGCTTAAGCTGAAGCCTCTCGCCCGGGCACCCCTGCGCGCCGCGAGTCGGTTGCCATCCATGAACGGGCAACTCCAATGAATCAAGGTGACCTGGGTAGAACGGATGGAAATGAGTGGAACGACTCCGCGTCCTGAGTTGAGAATGATCGATTCCACCGCTGCGATTCGGCTGCGTATGCAGGAGCAGTCCCTGCGGGCTCCGTGGCACGAGGTTGCCGTAGCGGCGCAGCAAATTGTCGAATACCTCGCGCTTGCACTTTGGGTGCGCGCTTCTGTTGCTCCTGACAGACCCGTTCCTGCTCTAGTTGGGAGAGAACTCGACACACGGTGCCCTGGTTTTCTACCATCGCGAAGCAGCGACACCCCGACGGATGATCTGTGGACGGACATCCTGGAATGGGCGAACTTCCATCGAATCCCGGCGGCCCAAGCCGGAGGGTGGATGGAAGCGGCTCACTACTACGCGGGTCGCGACCCTAAGTCAAATCTCTACTGGCAACACTGGGAACAGGGATCTGGCCAAACGCGCGAATCTTGCGCCTCGCCATGCCCTTTTGAGCAGTGGAAATCCGAGGCGACAAAGGGATTCTGGCTTCCTGAAGTGGCGGTGCTGGAAAAGGTAATCGAGATTGAGGCTTTCGCCCTTTGGGTATCGCTGATCGTGGAACGAGGCGGGGGGTATTCGGATCTGGAAACGGCTGTGCGGGCGAGATGCCCGCGCCTGCCTCTCGCCAATCTGTCGCTTCGCCGTGGTGACCAACCCGCATTGAACCGACTCCGGCAGGCCATCCTCAGCTCCATGCTTGCCTCAAATCCGAAAGCAGAGGCGGCCATCGACCATGCCCGTAACCACCTCCGCTACGAACGGGTTGTTGCGTACGTAGAATACTGCAGCCGGACATGGCGACTGGTCGAACGCGAATCGGTTCCAGACTTTGAGTCTTGGCTCCGGGCCGCGGACGAATACATCGTGCGCGCCTAATTAGACGACTGCACCCATCGATCGGACCGGGTTGGGATATCCCATAACCATTTCCAGCCAGAAGCGCTTTTCCGGCGGCAACAGCAAGAAAGGGATCTCTTCAGGGTGGTTCTGACATAACTCACGAAGTGAGCCTTCGGTGATGCGGCCCTTTCGCCGTCGCAACCAGCCGCGGCGCTGCCAGCGACGAATCGTGGATGGCGGAACCTGTAGGTGCTGCACGAGATCTTTCGTCTTGAATCCTCCGAAGAAGTCGGCGGAGTGACCCAGCCTCCGCAGCCTGGCCAGAATCGAGCTCGGCGAACGGTCCAGCCGTTTTGCAATCGCCTCCAACGGCCGGTTTGTCTGCTGCAGCAGCAACTGCTCCGCTATCGAAGACCAACTCTGGCGCTGTTGACCTGCCCGGCGATCACCGCGTGGCTCACCGGCATGCAGAGGACGGTCCGTTGACCGCGAAGTACTCTGGGATGTCCCGCCGACACGAGCACCGACGTCCTGTGTCTGCGCGAGACCACCATCGCCATTACACCGAGTAGCCTCGCCAAGCTCCGCTCTGTTTTGCCGAACGAGTGATTCGTTCGACGTTGCCGAACAAGATGCCGCCGCCCCAGTGAACCCGGGGGAGGAGGGTGGCTGGGAGTTTTCGACTGCTTTCGGCATAAATACCGCCCGATGATTCGTTTACATGTTTCGTGTCCAATGCGCGGGAAAAGCGAATTCAAATGAGTTGTTGTTCCATATGCTAAGTGAGCGAACGGCCACGAGCAAAGGGAGTAGAAGGATGAATAGAGGTAAGGCTTGCCTCGATGCAAAGCCTCGCCTGAGGATCGGGCGGTAGTCACCCCTCGGCGGTGCCAGACGCCCCGGAACTGCCGCCTGATTCGTGCGGGTGCGAGACTGCAGCACTGGGACGCACTCCTAGGTTGACTGTTCTGATGCCTGTCGCCTCCTTGCGGTTGCATTTCCCAGCTTTCATCTTCGTCGGCGCCATTCGCCAACTCGCTTGGCCGGACGTCCAACTGGCGGTAACCAGATTTCATGCCACCCATTCAGCTTTCCAGCGGCCGCGTTGCAATGCCAAACCTTGGTCCTGTAGGCGAGAGAAAGCCGGGCTACTCTCCGGCCCATTCCGGCGGCTCACCTGGCGAGACATTGCCGATCCCGGAGAAACGCGATCCGATCCCCAAGGTGCTAAACCTCAAGGAGGCGGCTGCGTTCGTGCGCTGCTCCAAGGCGCACCTCTGCAACATCCTAAATGGCAAGGTTCGCGACATCCCACGTCTACCCGCCGTTCGCGTTGGTCGTCGCGTCTTGTTCCGTAGAGAGTCGCTTGAACAGTGGCTTCGCGACGTCGAAGCCACGCAGGGGGGTCGGGGCTTCTATTGAAGCGCCCCCCAGTCCACTTGGCGTCAGGAGGTGGTAGGGTCGGCCTCAGACCAGAAACGTCCGCCTCGACGCCGGAAAGGAATAACCTTGCGTCGAAAGCGATTTCAGCGCGGCTGTGTCAGGAAGGTGAAGCACGGCAAACGCTGGGTATGGATTGGGAAGTTCTACGAGGACGGAATCGGGAGGACAAGGGTCCTTGGGCACTGTGCCGAGATGACCGAAGGAGCGGCGCTTGCCAAGTTGCAGGAGTATCTCCGCCCAATCAACGAGACAGCCGGAATGCGTCAAGGCGCGCCATCGAATTTCGAGGCGTACGTCAAGAACGTGTACCTGCCGCAACGGCGCAAGAAGTGGAAGGACTCGACAGATACAACCACAACGCAAACAATCGAGCTACACCTGATACCCGCCTTCGGGCGCTACGAGTTGAAGGACATCACGCGAGACCGGCTCCAGGCGTTCCTCGACACGAAGGCTCAGGCTGGTCTGTCACGAAGCGTCGTCAGTCATCTCCGCTGGGACCTCAACGCCATATTCAAGATGGCTTCCGAAGACGCGCTCGTGCAAGGCAACCCCGCTGGCTCGCTAGTGGTTCCGCGGTCTGCGAAGACAGCAGAGAAGCATACGCTCACGAAAGAGGAGTTGCTGACTGCCCTCTCCATTCTTGATGTGCGCGAGCGGATCATCTTCTTGCTGGCCGTTCTTGTGGGGCTTCGGCCCAGCGAGATCTTCGCTCTCCGTTGGAGCAAAGTGAGTCCTGAAATGGTCGTAGTCGCCGAGAGGGTATACCGCGGCCTTAGCGACGATCCGAAGTCGGAGCGAGGCAAGCGAAAAGCGGCTTTGCCCCCGGACTTGGCAAAGGACATGCAGGCCTGGAGGGAGATCTCGATCGACGATTCCCCCGATGCCCTGGTCTTCCCATCCGAGAAGGGCACGTACATGTCGAGGGACAACTTTCTTCGACGAAACCTGCAGAGCAAGCTCGAAAAAGTGGGGCTTGGCTGGATCAACTTCCAGGTCCTGCGCAGAACTCAGGCGAGCCTCAGCCATGAGGAGGGCATCGATCCGAAGGTGTCTGCGGACCAGCGGGGCCACGCTATCGGAGTCGCGATCGACACGTACACGACTACAGATCTTTCGAGCCGAAAGCGGGCCGTGACCCAACTGGAAGCAGCGTTGCGCCGGGCTCGCGAGGAGTCGGCAAAATCGGGCGAGCCTGAGGCTCAACCGCGTTTTCAAGGTAAACAGGGTAAAGAAGAGGAGGGCAATTCCCGGTAAGCTATTGATTTGATGGAGCGGGAGATGGGACTCGAACCCACGACGTCCAGCTTGGGAAGCTGGCATTCTACCACTGAATTACTCCCGCTCGGCTTCTGCGACAGGAACGGCGCTTGGGCGGCGCCTTCCATTCTCGCTTCAGATTCTACCGCAGTCCTCGACTGTCTCGCCATCGAATAGGCCTCCGGTGCCTCCGGTCGCGGCAGCACTGCAGCGCGGCTACGGCGCCATCTTCGGATTACAGACCGGCCAGGGGGAGAATCCGACCGCGAGGTCCTTGCGCTCCACCCACAGAAGGGTCTTCTCGCCGTTGGGAAGATCGGCGGACGTGATAATGCCGGCCGTGCAGGATCGCTGTTTCCGCAGTTTCAGGCCCGCCGGATCGGCGTACTTGCTCTCCGGGCCCCAATCCTTCAGGAATTCGGCGTAGGGATACTGCCGGCAAGGGCTGGCCACGCTACAGCCCCAGGTCTCGTAAGCAGCCGGGTAGTCGCGGGCCTGCAGGCGCTCCACAAAGAGGCGGGCGCGCTTCTCCTCCGGGTAATCGCGGAACAGGTAGTAGCCGACACCTCCGGCCAGAGCCGATACCAGCGCCGTGATCCACAGGATGCGGATCACTCGCTCGCGGCGGGCATCGGCGGCGCCGTAGGTGTCGAGGTACCCCGTCATCCGGCTACTTGGCGGGGTGCGCCTTGTCGTACTCAGCGATGGCTTCGGCGGTGATGTCGGCGGCGGGCTTGAGGTAGACCAGGTTGCTCGCCTCCACCACCATGTCGAGACCCTTGGCTTCGGCGATCTTCTGAACAACGGCGCGCATCCGGGCGCCGGCGCGCTGCAGAATGTCGTTGCGCTCGCGCTCCACATCCTGCTGCAGATCTTCCTGCACGCGCTGCAAATCGCGCTGGCGCCGCTGGCCGGTGGCCTGCAACTCAGACTGCGCCTGCGGCGTCAGGTCCGGGGTTTGCAGCTTCTGCTGGATGCTCTGGAGCTCGTTTTGGAGCTTGGTGAGCTGTTCCGAGCGGGGCTTAAACCGGGCTTCCAGTTCGGCCGAGGCCTTCTTGATTTCGGCCGTATCGACGAGCGCTCTCTGAATGTCGATGACGCCAACCTTCGACTGCGCGAACAGGCTGCCGCTCAAGAGAAACGCGGTGGACAGAAACAACAAACACTTCATTGACGGACGCTCCTAAATGGGATCGACGCGAGCGGGCGCTACTTGGTTAGCACGCCGAGGATTTCGTCCTCGCGAAGAATCAGATACTCTACTCCCTCGATTTTGACATCACTGCCGGAGTACTTGCCGAACAGGATCCGGTCGCCGGGCTGGACATCGATCGCGGCGCGGGCCCCGGAGTCGAGCAGCTTGCCGTTACCCACGGCGATCACTTCGGCCTGCTGCGGGCGCTCCTTGGCGGTATCGGGAATGATGATCCCGCCTTGCCGGCTTTCCTCTTCCTCAAGGCGGCGCACGAGGACGCGATCGTGAAGGGGACGGATTTGCATTGCGGAACTCTCCTTCTGGCGGACTTCGTGCGCGCCGGCGCGCGGAGTCCGAACGTCACTATAGCACAGGCCTGCGGCGGGCCAGAACAGCGCCCGCGCCGAGAAGAGCGGCGGAGACCAGGCTGATCCCCGCGCCGGGCGCAAAGCCGGGTGTTGTGTATCGCAAGACCACCTCGTGTTGGCCCGCCGGGACGACGATTCCGATCAGCGCGTGATCGACGGCCACCACCGCCGCCGGAGCGCCGTCCACCGCTGCCGTCCAGCCCGGATAGTAGGGAACGGCGAACCGCAGCAGGGACGGCTTGGCGGTGGAGGTCTTCATCCGGTAGAGGTGATCCAGCCGTTCAACGAGTTCGACGGCCCCTTTCGGGTCCTGCTCCGGGACGGCCGTGCCCGTTGCCACCAGCGCGCCCGAGCGGGGATCGTGTTTCGCCAGCGCAGCGCGGGGGTCGGCGACCGGCAGCACGGCGGGTACGAAGTGGACGAAGGGCAGCTTCTCGAAGTTGCGATAGATGCCGCCCGCGTTCATATCGAGCGTCGCGCTCACGTTCAGCGCATTGACGAGCTTCGGATTCGCCTTGGCGGCTTCCATGTACTCCGCGTAGCGGGAGAGTTGAAGGGGATTGTAGCCGAAGGTGGCTTGCGTCCGCGTATCGAGCGGGTGGTTCTGCGGGCCGAAACTGGCGGAGATGTAGGGGGCGTGCAGTCGCGTCTGGGGGGCGATCAGCGGCACCAGTTTGGCGGTGAAGAAGTCCAAGCCCGTTCCGTACAGTTCGGCGAAGCTCTGCCGCGCATAGGTGAGTGGGTTGCTCCAGGCGTTGGCCCACGCCAGGTTGAGGGCGAAGACGGCGATCAACACGGGCGCTACGATGCGGCTCGGAAACCGGGCCTCGAGACGCTGAAGGCCGGCCGCGGCCAGGATGGCCAAGGCGAGCGCGATCACAAACCAGATGTGGACCGGTGCGCGAACGGCCGCAAAACCAGGAAGTAAGGCCACCACGCGGTAAAGGCCAGCCGACGGGCCGAGAGCGTACCAGACGGGAAACACCAGCAGAGCCAGTGCCGGCGCCCTTGCCGCGCGGAGCGACAGACCGACAGCGGCTAGCGGCAGCAGCAGAAAACCCGCATGGAAGTAGTGCTGTGTGCGGTCCACCGGGCCCTTGTAGGTGCCGCCTTGGACCCCCGTGGCGTCCGGGGCAACGAGTGTGACCAGCGTGGACGGGCTTAGGGGCGCGTCGGTCCGCTGTGAGAAGTCCGCGGCCGCGCGGATGGAATTCGCGGTGAGCACCAGGCCGGGCCACACCTGCACGGCGGCCAAGCCGGCTGAAAGCAGCGCAGCCAGCGCCAGCGCTGGAACGCGGCGCAGGCGGCTCCGGTCCTCGGCAACGCGCCAGGCGGCGAAGAGCAAGCACGCCGACGCCGAGTAGAGGGCCGTCTGAAAGTGACCGGGGAGGATGGCCAGGGCGCCGGCCGCCGCCGCCCCGAGCCATGCCTTCGTGCGGCCGCTCGCGAGGAAACGGTCCACTCCCAGCAAAATCCACGGCAGCCATGACGCTGTCTGAAACAGACCTACGTGCGAACTGTGGCCCGCGAAGAAGCCGGAGAAGGCGTACACCAACGCCCCAAGAACGGCCGCCGGCGCGGAGAGCGTGAGGTTCCGGAGGAACAGAAACGTGCCGGCCAGAGCCAGGGCGCTGTGCAGGATCAGCTCCCACTGAATGGCGGAAGGCGGGACTCCAAACAGGAAGAACGGCCAGTTCAACGGATACCACGCGCCCACCTGTGGGTCTGAGAGAAACGGGAAGCCGGAGAACAGAAACGGGGTCCAATGGGGAAACTGGCCGGAGCGGACCGTCTCGGCGAAGTAGCGCTGGCTGCTCCAGTGGACATCGACGGCGTCCCATTGAATGCTGGTGTTCGACGACGTGATCGGCTGCCAATAGAAGAGAAGGAGCGCGGCCAGGAATACGGCAGTTGGAAGGATCCACTCGGGCAGACGGATGGGCTCCTTCGGCGGCCCCTCCAGGACGGCCGGCGCTTTGGCGGGCTTACGGCGGCTCATGGATGCAGCGCTTCAGTGAGGACGCGGCCGGCGCACCCGGAGGGGGTTGCGATCCGAAGGATCGCGCCGAGCGTGGGTGCGATGTCGTTGACCGCGATCCGGCCCGGATACGAACCCGGCCGGATGCCGGGGCCCATCAGGATGACGGGGACATGGGAGTCGTAGTTGTACGGCGAACCGTGAGAGGCGCCGGTGTCTTCCGCCTTATCGTCGAAGATCCAGTAGGGTGACGCGATGATGAAGAGGTCGGAGGCGCGCTGATAGTGGAAGCCGTTGCGCACGCGGCGGGCGATGATGTCGTCGCCGGTCAGGCCCTGCTTGAGCTGCTCCCGCGTGTAGACGCGCGACACGGCGGGCAGGGCGCGCACCGCCTCCGCGGCCACGTTTTGCACCTCGCCCAGATCGAGCCCCTTGGCGCGAATCAGCGCGTGGTCCAGGAACGGCGCCGGGCCGCTTTTGCCGGCCACCCACTGCGCGGGGCCGTACTTGGCGGAGATCGCGTCCTCGGCCGTCTTCAACACCGCCGCTTCGACGATCCGGCCCCCGGGCATCCGTCGCTGCCGGTTGAACTCGGGAACCGGCGCCACTCCGTGGTCCGCCGTGAAGACGACGAGAACGTTGGCCATGCCGATGCGCCGGTCGAGGAAGTCGAACAGGCGCTGCAACTGGCGGTCGGTCACGATCGATACGTCCCGCACCTCGGGAGCGTCCGGCCCCACGTCGTGGCCGATGTCGTCGTTCGACGAGAAGCTGATCGAAAGAACGTCGGTGCCGGGGCCGGCTCCGAGTTTTTCCGCGTCGATCGCGCGCTCGGCGAAGTCCACCAGGATCTCATTGCCCCAGGAGCTGTTGAGCAGCGCCGAGTAGTAGGCCCGTCCACGCGCCGCCGGAAGCTTTCCGAACAGCGTCGCCGGCGCGGCGTCCTGCACCTTTGAAACCGGCGTCCACTCTTTGCCCAGGAACCGGTCCACGGAACGCGCGGTGTTGAAGCTGCTCACCCACTCCGGCAACTCAGGGAAGTAATAGGTGCTGCTCACGAAGTTCCCCGTGTCGCGGTCGAACCAGTAAGCGCCGTCGGCCATCCGGCCCACGGTCAGAATCGCGCTGCGGTCTTTGATCGAAATGCCGATCGCTTTCGAACGGCGGCCGGCCATCTTGAGTTCGTCGGCGACCGTGCTCACCAGGAAGCGCCGGGGCGACGCGGCGCGGCGATTGGGCGCGGCGAGCGTCGTCTCCTTGAAATCGGTGATGCTCTCGACGGTCTTACCGGACTCGCGGTCGTACCACTCGTTGCCTACGATGCCGCTCACCGACGGCATCGCGCCGGAGAGGATCGTCGAGTGCCCCACCGCGGTGACGGTGGGAAAGTGCTCGTAGTGCGCCGAAGTGAAGACCGCGCCCTGTTCGAGCATGCGGGCAAGGCCGCCCTTGTATTCGGAACGGAACCGGGTGAGGTAGTCGTAACGGAATTGGTCGGCGACGATGGTGAGGACGAGCTTCGGATGAGGAGTCTGCGCGGAAAGGAGCGCCGCGCAGGCCAGCAGAACGGGAATGAGCTTCATTGCTTAGTGGGCCATCAAGACCGCGCCTGTCCCGTTGATCTGATAAACAGTGGCGCCGGACTTGACGGTGGCGGGATCGAACTTGCGGCCCTGCTCTTCGGCCTCGTGCTTGGCGCGATCGATGACCTGCTGCTTGGTCAGCTCCATCTTGGCGAGCTTGCCTTCCGCCACGGCCATCTTACCCACCGAGTCTTTCGGGAAAACGATTTCACCATCCTTCACCTTGATGCGGACGGACTTGCCGGAAGCCGAATCCACAAGATTCATCCAGCAGCCCATGTTCTGGCAGACTTCGGTGACTTTGCCCTTCACCTGCACGGTCTTGCCGAGGTGAGCGTCGGGCGCGGCCATCAACTCGGCGACGGTGACGGGCTTGTCCAGGGTGAGTGGTTGTCCCAGCTTCGTATCGGCTGCGAAGGATGCGAAGCACACGAGCAGTAAAAGAGCGAAGGTTCTCATGACCTGAATTATCGCAAATCGCGCGTCACAGGAACGCCCGGATCAAACGCCGTTGGACCTCTTTCAGGTTGTCGTGCGCGGTGTCCAATTCGGCCAGCTTATCGCGCAGCATGCGGATCAGTTGGGTGCGCTCGATGGCCCCTTGAATCACGAGCAGAAGCTGGGAGTTGTCCCACGGCTTTTCCAGGTACTGATACAGGCCGATGTCGTTGATCGCCTGGATCGCGCTCTGTTTGTCGGCATGGCCGGTGAGCAGGACGCGGGCCGCCTCCGGTTGATGTTCCTTGGCCTTCGCGAGCAGTTGAATGCCGTTCATCTTGGGCATCAGGTAATCGGTGACGACGACATCGATGGAGTTGGTCTCCAGGTGCCTGGCGGCATCCACGGGGCTGGTGAAGCCGTGGATGTTGTAGTCGGTCTCCAGGCGCAGGAACGCCCGGATGCTGGTGATCACCATCTCCTCGTCGTCGACCACCATTACCGATGGCCGTGGGTTCTTCGCTTCCAATGGTCCTCCGGGGTGCTGTTACTCCGCCGCTGGTTCTCGCTGCCGAATCGGGATGCGCACGTGAAACGTGGTGCCTACGCCGACTTCACTCTGAAACTCGATCTCGCCGTGATGAGCATCCACCACGATCTCACGCGACATGGCCAGGCCGAGGCCGGTGCCGATGCCCAACGGCTTGGTGGAAAAACCGGTGGCGAAGATGCGTTCGCGGTCTTCCGGCTTGATGCCGTGCCCGGTATCGGCGATGGTGACATGCGCGCAGGCATCGTCCCGCCAGGTGCGGACGCGCACCTCGCCTTCGCCTTCGATCGACTGTCCGGCGTTCACCAACAAGTTGAGAAACACCTGATTCAGAAGCTGCGGGTAGCATTCGATTGCGGGCAGGTCGCCGAACTCGGTGTGCACCTGGACGCGGCGGCGGAACTCGCAATCGCTCAGCTTGATGGTGTTACGCAGGATCTCGTTCAGGTCCGCCTGGCGAAGGTCGCCTTCGTCCACCCGGGCGAAGGTTTTCAGGCTGCGGACCACCGAGGAGATCCGTTCACAAGCGATCTTGTCGACCGCGGCCAGGGACGCAGCGGTCTCCAGGATCTCGTGGACGCGCTCCGGTGCGCCGCTCCCGGCAAGCAGTTTCTTCATCTGGGCCAGACACCGCAGCGTAACTTCGTTGTTGGAAAGGATCGATCCGATCGGCGTGTTGATCTCGTGAATGATCCCGGTCACCAGGCGGCCGATGGAGACCATCTTGTACGCTTCGGCGAGTTTGCGCCGCGTGGTCTCGAGTTCCTGCCGGAGTTGCTCGAGTTCCGGCGTCCCGGCGCCCACCGCGCTACGTTCGTCCGTCATGGCCGCTCCACCCCTTCGATTATAGGCCTGCCGTGGAGGCGCACCGGCGGGCCCCATCAACGAGGCTCGCTTTCGAGAATCACCACTGCGGCCGCCACGGTGGCGGTGTGGGTGAGCGTGAGAAGCGCGCGCGCCGAGCCCTTTTCCTTCGCCCACTCCGCCGCACGGCCGTGCAGTTCGATCTCCGGCGCACCGCCGGCCGCGTTGACAACCTCAAGGTCCTGCCAGCGGATGCCGTCCACCCAGCCCGTGCCGAGCGCCTTCAGCCCGGCCTCCTTAGCCGCGAACCGCGCGGCGTACCGCTCGTACCGGTTCGACTTACTCTCCGCGTAGGCGATCTCGCGGCCGGTGAAAATGCGGCCCAGGAACCGGCGCCCGTATCGCTCCACGGCGATGCGTATGCGCCCCACTTCCGTCACGTCCAGCCCGAGTCCGACAATCACCGCGTAGCCAGTATAGCCGGTGGCAGGCGGCGCACCCCCGGTGCTACCGTGAAAGCGGGTTCCATGCACATTCCCGACGGTTTTCTCTCGACGCCTGTGTGGGCTGCGCTGAACGCCACCAGCGCGGCCGGCGTCGCGTGGCTCTCCCGTGGGGCCTCCCGGAATCTCGAAGAGAATCGCATCCCGCTGCTCGGGGTGATGGGCGCTTTCGTCTTCGCGGCACAGATGATCAACTTCCCAGTGGGCGTGGGGACCAGCGGGCACCTGGTGGGCGCGGGACTCCTCACCTTCGTCCTCGGGCCGGCCCCCGCCGCGGTGGTGATGACCGCGATCCTGGCGATTCAGGCGCTGATCTTTCAGGACGGCGGCGTGCTCGCCCTGGGCGCGAACGTGGGCAACATGGCCATCGCGGGCACTCTGGCGGCATACCTGCCTTGGCGCTTTCTCGGCGCGACCCGATTCCGCCGGCTGGCGGTCTTTCTGGGTTCGGCGCTGAGCGTGTTTGTCGCGGCGCTTCTTGTCCTGGCGGAACTCAGCCTTTCGGGTGTTGCTTTACCCGCGCCGATTCTGCGCGTCAGCCTCTTTCTGTTCATGTTGGCCGCGGTACTGGAAGGCGCAATTACTCTGGCGGTGATGCTGGCTCTCGAGAAGATGCATCCCCGATGGATTCAAGCGCCGCGGCAGGGTTCCGCGCTACCCGCCCTCGCGCTGGCGGCCCTGGTCCTGGCCGGCTTCATCGCGCTCTTCGCGTCGCCGCTGCCGGACGGGTTGGAGAAGCTCGCCGAAGAAGCCGGTATCGCCGGCCGGGCGCAGGCCGTGCTGCGTTCGCCGATGCCCGACTACGAACTCCCGGCGGGGGGCTCTGAGTGGCTGCGGCGGTCGGCGCCCGGGCTGGCCGGCGTCGCGTTAACGGTGTGCGTCGCCCTCTTGCTCGGGCGGGTCCTGGCGCGGCAGCGGCAAGGGGGCGCGTAGTTGCACCACGTCGTCCTTGAGGAGTGGAGCCGGGGCGCCACGTGGCTGCACAACCTCGACGCCCGCGCCAAACTGGCCGCTGCTCTGGCGTTCCTGATTTCTCTCTCACTGACACCGCCCTCAGCGCTGCTGTTCTCCGGCGCCGCCGTGCTCGCGTTGGGAGTCGCCGGGGCGCTGGCGGCCCGGCTGCCCGTCCACCGATTGCTGTTCAGGTCCGCCGTGGTCGTTCCGTTTTCCGCCTCCGTCGCCGCCGTGAGCTGGTTTGCGGGCGATCCGGCGCGCGCGGTCGCGCTCCTGGTGAAGAGCTACCTCTCAGCCGTGATTGTGCTGCTGGCCGCCGCCACAACGCCCATGCCCGCCTTGCTGCACGGTCTGCGTTCGTTGGGGCTTCCGGCGCTACTTACGCTCGTGATTCAGTTTGTCTACCGGTATCTGTTTGTGATCTCTGAGCAGGCTCAACATATGCGGCTTGCTTCGGCCTCGCGGCTTGGCCCGGGAGGCTTCCGCGTTTCCGCGGGAGCGGTGGCCGTCCTCTTTGCCCGTTCGCAGGCACGTGCGGAACGCATCCACTGGGCCATGCTCGCCCGGGGCGGGGGAGGCCCGCCGCGACCCCTGGCAGTCCCCTCGTTCCGGCTCAAGGACGCTCTTTTCGCCGCAACCGCCGTGCTGCTGGCCGCTGTCCTGATCTTATCCGCGAAACGCCCATGATACCGGTCATCCGCGTGCGCGGCCTTCATTATACGTATGAAAACGGTGCCCAGGCGTTACACGGCGTCGATTTCGACTTACTCGAGGGCGAGTCTGTCGCCCTCCTCGGCGCCAATGGCTCCGGCAAGACGACGTTCGTCCTGCACCTCAACGGTCTTCTCAACGGTCAGGGCAGCATCGAGATTGCCGGAATGCCGATAACTCCGGATAACCTGCCGGCAATCCGGCGCAAGGTGGGCATGGTGTTTCAGGACGCGGACGAGCAGCTATTCATGCCCACGCTGCTGGAAGACGTCGCGTACGGACCGGCGAATCTCGGATTTCCGCCGGAAGAGGCGGTTCACAAGGCAATCCACGCGCTGGAGAGTGTCGGGCTGTCCGGCCTGGAACGGCGGGCGCCATACCAATTGAGTGCGGGCGAGAAACGACGAGCCGCCATCGCCGGAGTATTGGCGATGGAGCCGGAAATCCTCATTCTCGATGAGCCGACGACCTATCTCGATCCGCCGGCCCAGCGAGAACTCATACAATTGTTATCCCAGTTGCCGCAAGCCAAGGTCATCGTAACTCACGATGCATCCTTCGCCCTGGCAACCGCCCGGCGCGCCGTGTTCTTTCGCAACGGAACCATTGGTGGCACGGGTCCCGTTGACGAGATCCTCACCCGATTCGATTGGACTCTCCAGCCCAGGTCCGGCGCGGCCCGCTAACTTCCCACTGCTTACGATTTCTTCTCGGCAGCCTTGCGATACGCGGCCCAGCGTTGCTTTTGGGCTTCCGCGATGCGCTTCCGCGCCTCGGCACTCAGTTTCCGTTTCCGTCTTGGCTTCGCTTTCTTGTCGACTACCGCCGGCGGCGCCGCCGCTTCCGACGCCCGCGGGCGTCCAGGACCACGCTGGCCCAGCATCGCCTTTACCTCACGGATCTGTTCCTCGATGCGCTGCCGCTGTATCTCCAGCCCTTCGAGGGCAGCCGTGAGCAGGGATTGGTTTCCTAGTGTCGATGGACGGGGCATTGATTCTCCTCCAAATACTATAACTCAGCTTACGGTTCTGTCTACAACTTTCGACTCACAAATCAGAGTTACCGGTCCTTCATTGACTGAACTAACCTTCATGTGAGCCTGGAACACGCCGCTCTGGGGATCCAGACCCTGCCTTCGAGCGCACTCAATGAAGTGTTCGTACAACGCCCTTGCGCGCTCGGGCGGCGCGGCTTCGTCAAAGCTGGGCCGCCTTCCGCGGCGGGTATCGCCGTAGAGCGTGAACTGGGAGACCACCAGCAAGCCTCCGCCGGCTTCGGTCAAGCCCCGGTTCATTTTGCCATTGTCGTCTGTGAAGATGCGCAAACCCGATATCTTGGTTACTAAGAATTCCGCGTCGGACTCGTTATCCGTTTTCGATACACCCAACAGGACCAGAAGGCCCGGGCCGATCCGCCCGGTTACTCGGCCCTCCACTTCCACCTGGGCTTCCAGTACCCGTTGCACCACTGCGCGCATGTGTTCCCTCCCTCCCCGCCCGTTCGCGGTCCCGGCGCTCTCCGAGCAGGGTGCGGTAAGATCAGCGGGGAGACTGGCACTCAGTGATCGAGACGTACGCTTACGCCCGCGCCGGCCTGCTCGGGAACCCCAGCGACGGGTACTTCGGCAAGACGATTTCCTATCTCGTACGGAATTTCCGCGCCCGCGTATTACTGTATCCGAGCGGGCGTCTCGAGATCAAACCCTCCAAGGCCGACATGCCCGTCTTCGAAAGCCTGGAGGACCTCTACCAGACTACGCGCTGGCGTGGTTACTACGGGGGCATTCGGATCATCCAGGCGCTCATCGTCCGTTTCACGGATTACTGCCGTGAACAGGGCATCACGCTGGAGCACCGCAATTTCACGCTGGAGTACGAGACGACCGTGCCTTTGCGGCTGGGCATGGGGGGCTCCTCGTCGATCATCACTGCCGCGCTCCGCGCTTTGATGATCTACTTCGGCGTGGAGATCCCCAAGCCGGTCCAGGCGAACCTGGTGCTCGAAACCGAGACTCGGGAATTGGGCGTGCCCGCGGGACTCCAGGATCGCGTCATCCAAGTCTATGAAGGGCTGGTCTACATGGACTTCAATCGCGACCTGATGGAACGGCATGGCCACGGCGACTATCAGCCCCTGGATCCATCGCTGCTGCCGAACATGTACCTTGCTTACCGCACCAGCCTGAGCGAAGGAACGGAGGTGTTCCATAACAACGTGCGCGAGCGCTGGCGGGCGGGCGACCCCGACGTGGTCTATGCGATGCACCAATGGGCCGGCATCGCCGAGCAGGGACGCGCCGCGCTTGAAACTCGCGACTACGACCGCTTGAACCGGCTGATCGATGAGAATTTCGATCTGCGCTCGCGCCTCTACCGCATCGGCGAAGGTAACCTCGAGATGGTCCGGACGGCCCGGCGCGTGGGGGCCAGTGCGAACTTTGCCGGCTCGGGTGGCGCCGTCACCGGATCCTATGCAGACGAGGCAATGTTCGATCGCTTGTCCGAGGAGATGGGGGCGATCGGAGTGGCCGTAATCCGGCCTCAGATTGTTCCCCTACGCCCGGCCGGCTCCGATGCCCGAAGATAAGGTCAACGTTGGCCGCAATCTCAGTCCTTCTCCCAGCACAAGAAGACGCCGACAGCCGATCTAATCATCAGATGATCTACCGGCGCCGCCGTCTCCGCTCTGCTGCCGTTCCATCGGGGTTTTACCGCTTTGAAGGCTCCGGCGATCGAATGATCTTCGGCGCGGGCGACAGCGACATGATTCGACTGCGCGACGAGAGCGGAAAGGAATGGCGGGGCAGCGCCGAGCGAACGGGCGATTCGACCGTGCGCTACATTTTCCGGGACAGCAACGGCAATATTCTCTCGGGCATCTCGGACGGCCACGGGATCCTGTTGCGTGACGAGCACGGCAACGTGTGGCGCGGGTTTATCGACTAACTGCGGCGCGGCGAGGAGCGCCCGCCGATCAGATCACCCTCCCGAACCGGTAGCCTTCCTTCGCCAGCAAAGCCTCATCGAGCGTATTTCGCCCATCGAGCAGATACCGGTTGCGCATGGCCGCGCCGACCGCCGCCCAATCCAGGTCGCGATACTGGGGCCACTCCGTCACCAGCACCAGCGCGTCGGCGTCCTTGGCCACGTCCTCCGGCGATGCGCACAGGGTCCAGGCGATCTCGGGATACTCATGGCGAGCCCGTTCCAGGGCCACCGGATCGTGGGCCTTTACCTTGGCCCCGCGCTCCAGCAGGCGCTTGGCGATGTCGATGGCCGGCGCTTCCCGCAGGTCGTCGGTGTGGGGCTTGAAGGCCAGACCCAGCAGCCCGACGGTGCGGCCTTTCAGGATCTTCAACTCCGAGAGCAGGCGCTCGACGACGCGCTCCCGCTGCTGCCGGTTGATCTCGCGCGCCGCGGTGACGATGGGCATCGCGAGGTTATACTCGGTGGCGGTGGAAACCAGCGCCGAGGTGTCCTTGCCGAAGCACGACCCGCCCCAGCCGATCCCCGCCTGCAGGAACCGGGTGCCAATGCGGGCATCCAGGCCAATCCCGCGGGCCACCTGCTGAATGTCCGCGCCCACCTTCTCCGCCAGCCGTCCGATTTCGTTGATGTAGCTGATCTTCAGGGCCAGGAAGGCGTTGGCGGCGTACTTGATCAACTCCGCCGAGGCGAGATCCGTCGATACCAGCGGCACCGCGCCCAGGTTCTCGGGACGCGGCAGGTAGGTGGGCGGGACAAAGGTCTGATCGAGCAGCGGACGGTAGAGCGTATAGAGCGTTTCGAGCGCCCGCGGCTCATCGGCTCCGATCACGATGCGGTCCGGGTACAGGCTGTCCTGGAGCGCCGACCCTTCCCGCAGGAATTCGGGGTTTGACGCCACCGCGAACACGCCCTGGCATTTCCCGCCGTGCTTCTCTTCCCACGCCTCGCGGACGATGGAGCCCACCCAGTTACCGCTGCCGATGGGAACCGTCGATTTGTTGACCACCACCGTGAACTCTCCCGACACGTGGGCGCCGATCCCCTGCGCGGCGCTGCGCAGGTACTTCAGGTCCGGCTCTCCGCTGGGCAGCGGGGGCGTCCCGACGGCGATAAAGACTACGTCCGCGCCGGGGATCGCGTCCTCGTAGCGGGTGGTGAAATGGAGGTTTTCGGCCGCGGCGTCGAGGAGCTGGTCGAGGTGCGGTTCATAGATCGGGATCCGCCCTTCTTTCAGCCGGTCGATCTTCGCCTGGTCCAGATCCAGGCAACTCACCCTGTGCCCCAGGAAGCCCAGGCACACGCCCGTGGTCAGACCCACGTAGCCGGTCCCAATGATCGCCACTCTCATTCCGTAGTCACCTCGAAGTCCGTCGATTCAGCCCACGCAGGCGATGCAGCCGCGCAAAGGTAATAGTACCCCTGTATGACTATGATCGGCTGCTCCCTGTGGACCTTTAGGGGCGGCCGCCGCCGCCGTATAGTGAGAAACATGGTGCAACTGGAACCAGTCGGCGTGGTGCGCAACGGCCTCCGCGACCGGAAGAGCATGCCCGCGTTGGGCGCGCCCGCCTCGGTGGAGATTTTTGAGCCCTACCGCGACGCGCTCCTTCGCTTCGAGAAGCACTCCCACGTCTGGGTGCTCGCCTGGCTGGACCGGGGCGAGCGGAACGTTCTGCAGGTGACTCCGCGCGGAGTCGACGACCGCGGCCCGGATGGCCTCCACGGCGTGTTCGCGGTGCGCTCTCCCGCACGGCCGAACCCGATCGGGCTCACGCTCGCCCGCGTGCTGGGGCGCGACGGCCTGCACATTGCCCTCGACCGCCTCGACTTCCTCGACGGCACTCCCGTGATCGACCTGAAACCCTATTTCGTGACCCGCGACCTGGCGTTCACGGCGTCGAACAGCCGCATCGGCCTGCCCCGCGGCGCCGAAGCGCTGCGCGACTCCCTGGTTCAGCAGGCCGTGCGGTTTCACGGCGAGGAGTGCGCCGACCTTGCGCTTGCCGTCCGCATGGTGGAAGATCTGCGGATCCGGTTTCACGCGCTGGGCGAGCCCGAGCGCTGGGTGGTGGAAGTCCCGCTCTGCCGTCCCTGCCTGATCGACGCGATGATGGGGATGACCAGGACATCGCCGGGCCGCAATACGCTGCGCTTCACAGAGCAGGACGCGGCTGGTTTCGCTGAAGGACGGTATTGGCCCAGGCCGGAATTGCCCGGCGACTTCGAGGCCATGCTGGAGGCACCCAGCGGCCTGCTCTTCGATTTCGAGCTGAGGGAGGAGGCTCCGCGGGAGGCCCGTTAAGCCCCAGCCGCCTGGCCGAAGCTGGCCGTGGCCGCCGCTTCGTCGTCGTAGATCTCAAACAGCGTGTAGAGCCTTGTCAGCCCGAGCAGATCGGTGAGCTTCTTCTGCGGATTGAGCAGCTTCAGCGTGCCGCCGCGGCCGGAAACGGTGGTGTAGGCGCCCACCATCTCGCCCAAACCGGAGCTGTCCATGTAACCCAGACCGGCCAGGTTCAGCACCACCTTCGAACTGGTCTGCAACGCGTCGATCACTCCGTCGCGCAACCGCCCTGTGGCGCTTCCCAGCGTGAGGTCGCCAACTAGATCCAGAACCACCACATCGCCAACCTGCCGTCGTGTCACCGTCATCGCAAATCTCCTCTACCGCGCCTCATCATAGCTGCTTTGGGGGTGGAAAGGGAACCGGGGGAACTTGCAGAAATGCCCGCCAATCGGACAGGCATTTCTGCTGTGTCGGGGTTCAGCCAGCTTGTGGCTGAGGGCTACTTTACATTCAGTGTAGGAGCGGCCGGCCGCTCCACCAACCGTTCTGGGGCGAAACGGGACGGCCGAGGGGTGAGACGGTCAGGCCTGGAGGATGTCTTTCAGCTTGTCGCGGTAACTGCGGCTCAAGGTGAGCTTCGCCCCGGTGCGGAGAATGACCATGTAGTCGCCACGAAACCAGGGCTGGAGCTCTTTGATCCGGTCGAGGTTGACAATCGTGGAGCGGTGAATCCGCAGGAAGCGTTTCGGATCCAGCCGGCTTTCGATCGCATTCATCGTTTCCCGGAGCAGATGGGTCTCCGTGCCGACGTGAAGGCACACGTAGTTGTCCGCCGCCTCGATCCAGTCGATCTCCTCGGTGCGCACGAACATCACCCGGCCGCCGTTCTTGACGGCCAGCCGCTCCATATCGCCCCGGCGCGTCTGCATCTCGGTCAGCAGAGCGAGCAGCCGCTCGTCAACCTGGCCCGCCATGGCCGGCTGCAGGCGGGCGAGGGCACGCTCCATGGTCTTGTCGAAGCGCAGCCGGTCGAACGGCTTCAGCAGGTAATCGAATGCGTGAAACTCGAATGCCTTCAGGGCGTAGTCGTCATAGGCGGTGACGAAGACCACCAGGGGACAGGCGTTCAGGTCCAGCCGGGCGAGCAGCTCGAACCCGTCCATCTCGGGCATCTGGATATCCAGAAACAAAATGTCCACCGGATGTTCTTCCAGGAAGCGCTGCGCGTCCAGACCATTGGCGCACTCCCCGGCTACTTCCACCTCGCGGTGCCCGGCGAGCAGACGCCGGATCCGTTTCCGAGCGAGTTCCTCGTCGTCGACGATCAGGGCTTGAATCGGTTTCATTTCAGGCCGGGACGGAATGATAGGGGATTCGAATCTCTGCTTCCAGGCCGCCTCCGGTGCTGTTCCGCAATTCCAGGCCGTGGCCGGGCCCATACAGGCCTTTCAGACGGGCCCGGGTATTGGACAGCCCCACGCCTTCCCGAATCGGCCCCACATCGGGCAATCCCCAGCCGTTGTCTTCCACCAGCATCAGAAGGCTTCCGTTGTCCCGGCGGGAGCGGATGGCCACCTTGCCGGGGCGCGCCGATCGGCCGATCCCGTGACGGATGGCGTTTTCCACGATGGGCTGAAGAATCAGGTTCGGGACCGCGGCGTCGAGCGTGCCCGGATCGATGTCGAACTCAACGAGCAGACGGTCAGCGAAACGCACCCGTTCGATCTCAAGGTAGCGCTCCAGGAATTCCAACTCCCGCCGCAGCGGCACTTCGTGGGCGCCCGCGTTCTCCAACGACAGGCGCAGGAATTCGCTCAGCCGGGCGATCATCCGTTCCGACGCTTCCGGGTCCTCCTGCACCAGGGCCGAAATGGTGTGCAGGGTATTGAACAGGAAATGCGGGTGCAATTGGGCGCGCAGCGCTTTCAACTGGCTCTGCACCAGTTGCGTCTCCAGTTGCGCCGCGCGGTCCCTGCCTTCGACATATTGAAAGTAGAGTTGCGCCGCTTGCGCCGCCAGCAGCACCAGCCAATAAAACAGGAAGCCGTAGTCCAATCCGTAGATGATGGATGAGAACAGTTTCGCCGGTTCGAACACCTTGCCGCCGGAGTAAACCGCGAACATCACTAATTCCCACGCCCCGCGCTGCACCACCGACAGCACCAGCGTGGCGCCCAGGTGCGCGCAGATGTTCCGCACGCGGGCGCCGGCGTAGATCGGGAATCGACGCGCCATCCACAGAATGGCCGGCGTCACCAGCGCCCAGAAGGCGGCGTAGCTCATATCCATGAGCAACGCCATCCCCCAGGGCATCGGTTTGCCCACCTGGTTGCGAACGGCCACGGAGTGCACCGTCATGAACAGCCCGAAGAACGTCCAGAAGCCCGCCACCGCGGCGATCGCGTACCGTCTGCGCTGTTTCTCTGAACTGGGACTGGGTACTGCCGGCACGGGGGTCTACTTCGGAGCGGCTTTCTTGCCTTCGGGCAGGAAAATCGTGGTGTCACCCTCGCGCTGCAACTTCAGCCGCCGCCGGATTTCGAGCTCTTGCATCTCGCGGCTGGTCTTGAGAAGCCGGATGCGCTCCTGCTTCCGCTCCACATCGACCTTCAGATTCTGATTCTGCTCCTGGAGCTGCTGAATCTGCCGCCGCTTCTCCAGCAGGGAGGGTAGGCCCTGGGGGCCCCGCAGCGCGAGGAAGACGTACGCAGCCATCAGGCCGAAGGCGGCCACGAAGCTGAGGTTGCGAAGGATCGGCTTCATCGTACGCGGGCGGGGATCGCCCCACCTTATTGTTTATAATCCGGTTTGCGCCTCCGTTGCTAGTCTTCGGACCCGGAAAAACGCGATGACGGACAAGATTGTCGTTTTCACCACGTGTAACAAGCCGGAGGAAGCCGAGCAAATCGCCCATGCTCTGGTGGAGGCGCGGCTCGCGGCCTGCGTCAACATCATCGGTCCGCTGCGCAGCGTGTACCGCTGGAAGGGAGCGGTGGAAAAGGACACGGAGTACCTTCTGATCGTCAAGACCAGCCGCGCGCTACTCGATGAGCTGAAGGCGGAACTGCGGCGGCTGCATTCTTACGAAGTGCCCGAGGTGCTGGCGCTGCCCGTGGTCGATGGCTCGGAATCGTACCTCGCCTGGATGGAGCAGTCGCTCCGGGACGCCGTGTGAGCGCCCTCTGATCCGGGCTCAGTGCCCGCCTGAGATTCTCGCCACGGACTCCAGCACGTCGGCCTCTTCGAAGACCTGTTTCCAGTCCCGCCGGAATAGCTTCGGTTTGGCTTCTTCAATCGCCTTCTGCGCCCCGGCGGAGAACTTCCAGTCGATTTCGTTAAACAGGATCGCGATCTCGATGTTCAAATGCCCCATCAGGAAGTCGCGCGCCGCCTCGAAGGGAACGCCTCGGGCCGCGGCCTCGTCAAGCGCCTCGCGAATCACCGAGAGGCACGTGGCGGCCACGGTTTCCGAGAGCACCGGTTCGAGAATCGCCATCTGCTCGACCGTGACGCGATGGCTGCGCAAGACCGGACCGAACATGCGCGCGGCAATCTCCTCGCCTTTCGCGTAATCCTCTTCCGGGCCCTGCATGAGCGCACAGACGATGGCCTGCTTCGCCAGGCCGCTGCCGAAGAAGTCGCGCCGTGCGGCAGGGTCGGTTTCGTCGTTGAAGATCGGTGGATGCGCGGGGTGAGTGATGAAATACGAGAGGTCGGGCCGATGCGCCAGGCGGCCGGCGCGCGGCGCCGCCGGGTCCAGACACATGATCATCGCGCCGGGTCGCATCTTCGGCACCACCGCGCCGGCGATGGTTCCGATCAGGACATCGGGCACCGCGAGGATGGCGACGTCACAGCGGGCGGCGGCTTCGTCCCCGAAGACCGGTTCGAAGCCGCGCTCGCGAAGTTTGGCCATGCCGCGTTCGTTGCCCTCGACGCATAGAAGCCGATACTCGGGCCGGCCGCCGAGCGCTTTCAGCACCCGCGTGCCCATATTCCCAGCCGCTCCGTACACTGCGATGTTGGTCATCGTGTGGTTCCCTTGACCCTTTCTAAGTAGTCGATGCTTCCCACCTGCCCGCCCTTGAAAACGATCTCCAGGCCGTCCGCAGGTCCGCTGCCGTGCGCAAGGCACAGCGGCCCGCCCGGTTCTATGCGGGCGATCATCTCCAGCGACTCGATTCCCATTCGCGACCCCACGAACGCCGAGGTGTCGCCGCCCACCACCACGGCACGCTTCACCGGTTGTGCGGCGAGCACGGCGTTGAGAAACGCTGCGAGCGTGTTCCCGATTTCGTGGCCATCGAGAGAGGGGTCCAGTCTCGGGTCCTCCGGGCCGCGGCAGGTGTTGGCAATGACGCTCCGGCCCGCGCGAAGTAAACGAACGGTGTCCGTCAGAGCCGCCTCGAAGTCCCGGCGGCCAGGGGCCAGCGGAACTTCGTCGAAGCCTGCCTGGAGCGCGTATTCCGTCTGGCGGTTCGAGACCGGCGAGCAACTGCCGGAGACGACCAGGACTTGCGCCGCCGGCTCGGGAAGCGGGTACGCACGCGGGACGGCGCCCCAGTGCGAAGTGAGCGCGTAGCCAACGCAGGAGGAGCCCACGACGAACGGCGCGCCGCGATCGAGCAGACGCCCCAGGATGGGCAGATGGGCCCCGCCGAGGACGTCGAGAAGCACGATCCCGTGGCCGGCGGACTTGGCGTCGTACCGCGACTCGACATCGGCCGATTCGAGATCGAGGACATCGACGAGTGCGGCGGAGAGCTTCGTTTGCGCGGCGAGATGCACCCGCAGGTCCGCCTCGTGCATGGGCGTTACGGGGTGGCGGCTCATCGTGGGGTGCCGGTCCAGGCGGTAGATCGGGCTGTCCAGTCCGGACCGTGCGAACAGGTTTCCAAAGGCGCAGTAGCGGCCCAGGCCGGGCGCTCCCGCGAGCACGGGTACAGGGTGATCGCCGAATACGGCCCGCCCGATTTCAATCGCGCGGCCGATGCTCCCGCGCGTGGGCGAGGAGTCGAAGGTCGAGCAGATCTTGTAATGAACGATGCCCGGCGAGAGCGCGCGCAGGCTTTCGAGCGCGGGTGTGAGGCAGGCCTCCATCTGCTCCGGCGTCATCGCCCGGCTGCCGCCCGCCACGCCCACGGCGTCGATACCCTCGAGTCCGCCGGGTTCGGGCGGGGCCAGGAACAGACGCGTACGCAGTCCGGCGAGCGAGAGCGATTCCATGGCGTCGGTGGAGCCCGTGAAGTCGTCTCCGTAGAAGGCAAGCCGCATCTATTTCGCTCCGAAAAACTCGAGAGCCCGGCGCAACTCCGGATGCGTCGCGGCATACTGATCGAGAGGCACGCCGGCGAGTGCGGCCTCCCAGCCCTGACGGACGCTGGCCGCCCCGGCGGCGATGCCGCCGGGATGAGCCACGATGCCCCCGCCGCAGAGGTAGAGCAGGTCCACCGTGCCCAGTCGCCGGTAGGTGTCGGGAGCCTGTTCCGCCCATTGTCCGGACGAGAGGACGGGCATCACCTGGTATCCGCCGAGCATGGGCTCGGCGCAAGCCCGCGCGGAGTCCACTACGGAATCGTCGGGCTCCCAAAACTTGTTGCGAATGCCGTTGGTGTGAATGTGATCGACACCGGCCAGCCGCCACAGCTTGTGCCAGGCGCGGAACCCGAAGCCGAGCGCCTGCGATCGCGTCAGGTAGCCCCATCCGTTGCGGTGCGCGTGGATCGGCAACGCGCAATGGCGGCGCAGGTGCGCCACTCCGGGCAGGCCCACGCTGTTCACGCTCACCATCACGCACGTGCCGCCGGCTTTCCAAACGTATTCGGCGTGGCGGCACATCTGGTCGATTTCGCCGGTCAGGTTGAAGGCGAACATCGCTTTCCGGCCGGTTCGTCCGGCGTGTTCGTGGATCACCGGCATCACCGCGTCCACGCGCCGCTCGAAGGGCGAGTGCGGCGGGTCGGCCATCAATTCGTCGTCCTTGATGAAATCGAGCCCGCCTTCCAGAAGTTGGCGCACCAGTGCCGCGGTCTGCTCCGGCGAGAGACCGATACTGGGCTTGACGATGGTGCCGATCAGCGGCCGTTCATACACGCCCGACAGGCGGCGCGTGCCGTCCACGCCGAACTGCGGCCCCGGATAAGCGCGTGCGAACTCCTCCGGGAACTCGAGGTCCAGCAGGCGGAGCCCGGAGAATTCCTTCAACTCGAATAGATTCCCTGCCACGGTGGCGAGCAGGTTCGGGAGAGAGGGCCCCATGTTCCCGATCGGAAACGAGATCGAGACGTGAGCGGAGCGGTAATTCGGCGCGGCGCCGCGGGGGGGCTTCGAATACGGGAGCGACGGCGTGGGGGATCCGCCGAGTTCGGTCACGGACTCGACTCGTGCGCCGAAACACTCCCGCAGTTCGTCTGTCTCGCCCGGGACGCGCACGAACGTGCCGGTGGATTGCTCCCCGGCCAGCACCGCGGCGGCGTGCGCGGGTTCATAGGGGGTCTCAATGAAGTACGACGCAAGGACGCGCGAGGAGTTCATGCTTCGCCCAGACGGACAGCCTTTGTTGAGAATGACGGCAGCGGCCCGCCGGGGTCTATAAAGATGCGCCCCAAAACTCTGAAGATGTACGCATTCACGAGGCGCGCGTGGACAAGTGCGCCAGATCGTCGGTGAGCCGCGTGGCCTTGAACCGGTATTGGAGCGGCGTCATATTGACGTGGCGCCGGAAGACGAGACCGAAGTAGCTCTGGTCGCAGAAGCCCACTTCGCAGGCGATGTCGGCGATCGGCCGGTCGGTGTTTTCGAGTAACTGCTGGGCCTTGGCGACGCGAAAGCCGTTCAGGTAGTGAACGAACGACGAGCCGGTGGCTTCTTTGAACAGGCCCATGAACCGGGGCTTGCTGAGTTTGACGAGCGTAGCGGCTTCAGCCAGCGTAATGGGCTCGGCGTAGTCGGCTTCGAGGACGGCGAAGAGCGGTTTCAGGCGCTCCAGCGCCACCTGCCGCCGCTGGAAGACCTCCGAAGTGCCCCTCAGCGAACTGTAATGGTTGACCACCTGCATCAGAATCATGCGCAGGTAGGTGTGCACGGCCAGCCGGGAGCGGCGCGAGTTGGCGGGCAACTCCGCGTGAATGCGGCGCATGAACTGCGCGATCTCCGTGGGTTCGGCACTGGAAGCGGGAATGATGTGGCGGAACTGCGCTTCCTGCAGATGGAAGGGCACCAGGTAGCCGGTGCTCATGCCCTCATGGTCGTTCAGCGTGACCAACTCGGGCATGAAATACATCACGATTGCGAGCGCCGGCGGCTGTCCGGGCATACGGCTGGTGGAGTGATAGATGGTGCTGTTCATCACCATCACGTCGCCCGCCCGCAGGTCGAAGTGCGAATCGTGGATGTGGGCCTTCATCTGGCCCCGATACATGTAAAGCAGCTCGAAGTAGTCGTGCCGCCGGGGGCGGACGTCGCCGTACCGCGCAAAGCGGAAGAAACGGACATCGATCGGGAAGCCCGCATCGAAGGGCCAGACGTGGACCCCCTCGGCGTTCACCTGCGGTTCGACTACGGAGCGAACGTCTTCCCAGTGGACGCTCGTCATGGTGGATTCATGCTATCACCGGCGTTCGGAAACGCAAGAGGGTTCATGCGGATTTTTCGAGAATCACCACCCAGTCCTGCATCACTTCGAGCGGCGGCATCGTCCAGGCGCCACTCACCGGCTCCGCGCGCACCCACTCCTGTTCGCGCCCCTCGACCGGGTCCCACAGCTTCGCGCGATACGCGACGCCGGGCTCCAGCCCCCGGAACGTGTAGCGGCCACCCGCCGGCTGCGGCAGGTACGCGATCCTCACTTCGCCGGGGATCCCCGCGCAGGAAGGCGCCTCATAGTTCTTCTCGCTCCAGCTCGGATCGATCCAATCGGGATGCGGCTCGAAGCGATGCCAGGCGTATCGCTGCAACAGTTTCGCGCCGCGCCCAAGTTGGGCCGCGCCGGGTAGCGCCATCGCCTCCTGCCAGGAAACGTTGCCCCACGCGCGTCCGTGCGGCGAGGGCCCGTAGGGTTTGCCCGGCAGATTCACCTGCCAGATGCCGTTGGCGCCGTAGGTGTGTCCGCAAGCGCCGTTCAGCATGCATGTCCAGAACATGAACCGCTGCATCTCTTCCCTGCTTGCGGCGAGGATGCCCTCGTAGTTCACTTCCCCGTTGAGCACCGGCAGGCGCGGCTCGGCGGCGTACTCGCCCGTCACTTTGCGAATCGTATTCGGAATGCTCCGGCGGTCGCTGTGGCCCGTCTGCAGCATGTTGAAGTCGAGCACCGACGGGTCGTCCACGGAGGCCCGCGCCGTCTCCGAGGGATGCGCCGTGATCGGGCGCTCGAAGGGATCGACTGATCCGATGTACCGCGCCATCGCCGTCCACCCGGTGGCGAGTTCCTTCCGCTCCGCTTCCTTCCGGTTCGAGAGGTACCACGGCATCGACGTCTCGCCGGCGATTGTCCACACCACCGGGTAGGCGCCCCACCGCGCGACGATGTTCCGCCAGTGCTGCTTCATCCTCCGCTCGCCGGTCTTCGGCAGGTAGTAACCCCAACAGCCGAGTACGCAGGGCGTGAGCCCGGCCGCCACCATGTGCTGCACACGCAGATCCGCCACGTCCCACCATGCCGGGTTGATCCGCTCGTAGCCCGGCTCCCACGGAAACCCGGCTTCGTTCTCGCCGCGCGGATCGAAGGAATCCATGTCCGGATAGAGGCCCGCGACAAACTGGATCACGGTGAAGTTCTTGCTGACGCGATCCGCCACCAGGCGCTGGAAGTCGTCGGGCCAGTGCAGCCGCTTCACCAGCGCCATCCACCACGTGTCGCCCAGCCAGAAGAAGGGCGTTCCGTCGGCGTGCTGCAGGTAGCGCTTGTTCGCCGAAACGCGCAACGGTCCGTGCCGGTAGAGCGGATGCGAGCCCTCGTACGGACTCACATCCAATGTTCCGTTCCGCCCGTGCAATCCGCCGTTCGAGGTGTCGGAACACACCGCCGCCCACCGGTGCCGCCCCGCCTCCGCGGCCGCGTAGCGCACCCGCCAGACGTTCCCGCCGCCCCAGAAGGCGGGCGCCTTGCGCTGTTTGCCGCTGGGCGCCGTGACCGTCACATCCAGTTCCACTTCGTTGAACGGATCGCGGTAACTCTTCTCCGAAGTGAACGACCACTCCGTGGGGACGTGAACCTGTGCGAAGCGCGCCTGCGCCTGCGCGGCGGCGGCGAGGAGCGTACCGGCGAACTCACGCCTCGTCATGTTACTTGGCCCCCTTCCGCCCCGGAGGGCCGAAGTTCTTCGCAGCGTCGTCGAGCACCAGCACCCAGTCGGCGCCGAACCCTTCCGAGGGACAAGTGAACTCTCGCGTACCCTGATTCGGAATCGTTTCGATCTCCGCCGCCCGGCCGTTGCGCGGGTTGAACCACCACGCTTTCACTGAGCTGCCCGAGATCTTTCCCAGGTTCACCGTGAACTTGCGCCCCTGCGCGCTGTAGATGAACGCGTAGTCCTCGCCCCGCGTGGCCACGATGCGGTCCGCACCGTCCAGCGCGTCGGCGATGAGAGTCTGGTCCGGTACGCGCGAAAAGTACGGACGCGATTCCACCAGCCAGCGGACGTACTGCACTTGCCCCGAACCCGGCCGGTGCATCGCATCGTCCCAGGTGATGAGCGGCCCATTGATCGGCCGCCGGTTCGGAGCGTACATCTGCCACACCGAGTGGTTGCCGTAGGTGTGGCCACAGGCGCCCGAGAACACGCTCCAGTAGGCGCGGGGGCGAGTATGCGCGTCGAAGGAATACCCGTAGTCGCGGGCGCGGAACTCAACCGGGTGGTCTTCATAGAGAGGTTCGCCGTCGATCACCGGCTTCACCGGCGTGCGCTCGTAGTCCTTTGCGATCTTCACCCAACTCTGCGTGCGCTCGGCGCGGCTGTGGCCGGTCTGGTGCATGTTGAAGTCCAGCCAGGCGTCGTTATGGAACCACGTGGACGACGTCTCGCCGCCACGCGGGTGGAAGCTCATCAACAGGGCGTCGTAGTCCTCCTTGCCCGCCACGCCGATGGCGATTCCTTTGGCCAGTTCGCGCCACACCGGTTCGAAGCCGGTGGCCGTGCGGTCCCCGCCGAGAATCCAGATTACGCTTTTGTTGCGGTACCGCTTGCCGAGAAACTCGCCGTACGTTGCGGCGTTCGCGGCGGTGAGCAGACTCTCGTCGTGGTTGTTGCCGCTTTTGGCGTTCACGTAGCGGCCCCAGGTGGGCAGCAGCGCGACGTAGATGCCGCGCGCGTTCGCCTGATCGATGATGTAGTCGACGTGATCCCAATAGTCGTACGCTTTGGCGTCGGCAGGGTTCGCGCCGGGTGTAACGGCGGGCTTGGTGGGATCGCGATTGACCAGCGGAAGGTCGCCGTACGGGTTGGGGTCGTCGACTCCTTCGAGTTCGGCGAGCGCCACGGCTTGGACGGCGGTGTAGCCCTGCGACGCTTTCTTCGTCAGATACTCCACCGCCTGCTTGCGATCCAGCCGGTGCAGTAACTCCCAGGCGGTGTCCGCCAAATAGAAAAACGGCTTGTCATCCGCCGTTACCAGGAACCGCCGGTCGGCGCTGACTTTCAATTTCGGCAGCGCCCGCGGCGCCTGTGCGGCCAGTACCGCCGCGGTCAACAGAGCAAGAGCACCCAGCTTCATAGTGAGGAAGGACCTTTCGGAGGGGCTGGCGAGCGCCCCGTTTTCCGGAGTCTGTCACGTCCCCGGATGAGGATTCTATAAGAATTGGTTCCGGGATTCTGACAATCGGCAAGCTCGCCGGTGGCTCGCCACAGGAGCGGCGTCTAGTCCCGGCGCAGTGCGCTCGCCGGCGCGACGCGCGTCGCCGCGAAACCTGGAATCAGGCTCGCGAGCAGCGCCACGCCGCCCAGAAAAACTCCCGCCAGGGCGAAGTTCGTGGGATCGTTCGCCGCCACGCCAACCAGGAGGTTCGACGCCAAGGGTGCGCCGATCATGGAGAGTCCGATGCCCGCTCCCACGCCAACGGCCGTCAGCAGCAGGCCCTGGCCCACTACCAGCAGCAGCACGTCCACCGGCCGCGCGCCCAGGGCCATACGGATCCCCAACTCCTGCCGCCGCTGCGTCACCGCGAACGCAAGCACGCTATAGAGGCCCATCGCCGCCAACAGCACGGAGAGCGCTCCCAGCCCGCCTACGAGCGCCGCCGCCACCTTCTGCGGATAGAGCAGCGCGGCCATCGATTCCTCGAACGGAACCACCGCGGCCACGCCCGCCTGAGCTTCGACGGACGCCGCCTCCCTCCGGACCGCCGCCTGCACACCGACAGCGTCGCCCGCCGCCTGACGCGTTCGCACGAAGAACGCCATCCAGAACGAATCGGCCCGCGTTTGCCGCAGCGGCGTGTAGAAGAACGGCATCCCGCGATCCGTGAGGGCGCGGTACTTGCTGTCCTTCACCATGCCCACCACCGTGTTCCAGCGCCCCCAGTAGCGAACCTTCCGGCCGAGCGGGCTTTCCCCGCGGAAGTACCGGCGGGCGAATGCCTGGTTCACGATCACCACGCGCTCCGCCTTCGCGTCGTCCGTATCGCGAAACTCGCGTCCTTCCAGCAGCGGGATCCCCAGCGCGGCGAAGTAGCCGGGGCCGATGATCGATTCAAACTCCCGCATGTCCTCGTCCGGCCGCGGCGTGTAGCCCTCCACCGCCTCCAGCCGTGCCGAAGGCGGCGTGCCGAAGGTCAGCGGAACATAGTCGCCAAAGGCCGCCGTCTCCACGCCGGGCAGCGTCCGCAGCCGCTCGGCCAGCCGGCTGGCGAACCGCTCGCGATCCTCCACGGAACGGCAGAACGTGTTCATCCGAATCTGCGAAACCAGCAGGTGGCGCGCCTCCAGCCCCGGGTCCAGCGCCATTCCGTTCCGGAAGCTGCGCGTAAAGAGCACGGTCCCCACCAGCGTCACCAGCGCCAGGCTCACCTCCAGCGCCACCAGCGCGCCTCGGGTTCGCTTCATCGCCCGGCTTGCGGACACCGTGCGCCCGTTGTCCTTCAGGTGGTCCCACGAGTTCTTGCCCAGCAGGTGCGCGGCCGGCGCCAGGCCCGTCAACACCACGGCCACGACGCAAAGGCCGGCGATGAAGGCCAGCACTTCGAACCGCACCGGAAAGTCCACCACCACCGGCGCCTCCACCGCCGGCGGCAACAGCCACACCAGCGATTGGCCCATCCACATGGATAGCAACAGGCCGCCGGCCGCCGCCATGGCCGCAAGCAGCGCCGATTCGGCGAGGAGTTGTCGAACCAGCCGCCCTCGTCCCGCGCCCAACGCCAACCTCGTCGAGAACTCCCGCCGCCGCCCGGCCGCCTTGGCCAATTGCAGATTCGCAACATTCGCCGCGACGATCAAGAACACCAGAACGCACACCGCCGCCAGGATCCGCAGCGGCCGCAGCAGCAGGGTGTGTGCCCCGTAGTGGCCCTGCCATATGGGCATCACCGCCACGCCAAATCCGCGGCTGGTGGAAGGGCTTTCCTCGGCGATCCGCCGGGCGACGCTCTCCGCTTCCGCCTGTAGTTGCCCCCGCGTTGCGCCCTGCCGCAGCCGTGCCGTCACCCACATCTGCCGCTCGGTGCGCCCGTCAATCAGTCCCATCCGCTGGCCGTTCAGTTCGGGCCCCATCGACATCGGCGTCCACAGCTCCAAGGCGAGCCCGGGTATCGTGCCGTGGAAGCCGTCCGGTGCAATGCCGATCACGGTAAGGGGACGCCCGTTGATCAGAACCGTGCGGCCGACCGTTCGGGGATCGGACCCGAACATCGATCGCCACAACCGGTGCCCGATCACCACCACGGGCGCGGAGCCCGCCGCGTCGCTCTGCTCATTGGCCGCGAAGGTCCGGCCCAACGCCGTTTTCACGTCCAGCACATCGAAGTAGTTTCCGGAGACCAGTTCACCCCACACCCGCCGCGGCCCGCTGCCCGCATCGGCGGTGAACGGGTTCATCAGAGCGGCCGCCACGCCCGACGCGGCCTTCAACTGATCCCGGTAGTCGCGGAAGTCGCGATACGAAACCACGGAGAAGTCGCCCGCCGGCGTCACCGTCTCAATCGACGCGAGTTCACCCGCGCGCGCCGCACCCGGCACGGGATCGAGAAACAACGCGTAGATCCAGCCGAACACCGTCGTGTTCGCCGCGATGCCCAAGGCCAGCGTCAGCACCGCCACCGCCGTCGCCGCGGGCGCGGCCCGCAGTACCCGTGCGCCGTATCGAAGGTCTTCGGCTAGTCCGATGAGCATACGATCCGATTGTCTGCAATTTGAGCGCCGCGCAAAACCCTTGTCATTGCGGCCGCTGCGCGGCTCCGCGCGTCCGAATCCGGTATCCGGCGTCCCACGGATGGACACCGTGCGAGTCCAGTTACCCGACGGTAATCTCGAGCTTCGTCACCGACGAAGGCGGAAAGACGTGCATCAGTTGGCCGGCCCGCAGGGTCACCGTGGCGGAGCGCGGCTCCACCTCGCGCGGCGCGTCCAGACGATTGTGCGCGTGTACGTCGCTCGCCGCCAGCGTCACCGCGCTCGCCGATGCCACTTTGCCCCCGCGAACGTTGACCTCCGCTTCATGGCTTTGGTCCAGGCTCGGGTTGGTCACGGTCAACGTCAGCCGGCGGCCGCTTACCGATGCCGATCCGGCCAGCCCCGCCATGCTCGCCGGCTTTTCGTTCCGCACGTAGGAAACCGGCGCCGAGCCGAACATCGTCCGCACCGAGACCGCTTTTTGATGCGCCGCGTACATGTCGAACACGTGATAGGTCGGCGTCACGCAGAACTTGTCTTCGTGAGCGAGGAAGAGCGATTGCAGGCAGTTCACGAGTTGCGCGATGTTCGCCATGGCGACTTTGTCCGCGTGCTTGTGGAAGATGTCGAGGCTGAGCCCGGCCAGCACCGCGTCGCGCATCGTGTTCTGTTGGCCCAGCAGAGCTTCGGGGAACGGCTCCGTCCCCGCCGCGTACCAGGAGCCCCACTCGTCCACCACCAGCTTCACGCGCCGCGCGCGGTCGAACTCGCCCATCGCATCCCAGTGCGACGTGATCAGATCCTCCATCCGCCGTCCTTCGCGCAGAATCTCGTAGTGCTGTTCGGCGTCGAACTTCACCGCGTCGCGCTTGCCCTCAAACCAGTTCGTGGTCCGCCCGCCGCTCGCGTTCCACGAGTAATGATGCAACGCGAAGCCCCACATCGAGCCGATGCCCTGCCGCGCCCGCTCAAAGAAACGCCGCGTCCAGTTGAGATCGCCTCCGTTCGGGCCGGACGGGATCTGCCGGATGCCCACGCCATAGCCCGGAACCCACGCCGAGTAGCGGCGAAACTCCACCGCATACTCTTCGGGCGCGAAATTCCCGCCGCAGCCCCAGGACTCATTCCCGACGCCCCAATACTTCACATTCAGGGGCTCCGCCGAACCGTCCGCCGCCCGCTGCGACGCGAGCGACGAACTGCCCGCGGGCGAATTGCAATACTCCACCCAGCGCCAATACTCCTGTGCGGGCAGCGACCGCAAGTTCGCCGCAAAGTACGGCTCCGCTCCCGTCAGCTTGCAGAAGTTCGCGAATTCCACCGTGCCGAACGCGTTCGGATCGTACACCTGCGGCCCGTCGCGCCGCGCGCCCTTCGGCCACTCCGGCGCGTCCACCCAGAAGTTGGTCCGTTTCGGCCGCTTCTCGCGCGGCCCAATGCCGTCGCGCCAGTCATATTGATCCGCGAAGCAACCGCCCGGCCACCGGATCACGCCCGGCTTGGTCTTCGCCAGCGCGTCGATCAGCGCCTTGCGCAGGCCGCCCACGTTCGGAACGCGGGACCCCTCGCCCACCCATATGCCGTCGTAGACCACCGCGCCCAGGTGCTCTACGAAGTGTCCATAGATCTCCGGCGCGATGGTTCCGATGGGCTCGTCCAACATCACGTCGATGCGTGCCTTCGTGCTTTGCCCGCGCAACGGGAGCCATCCCGGCGCGGTGAGTGACGCGGCACCGGCTCCCGCCGCCCGCAAGAGAGTGCGTCTGGTGATCATCCGTTTAGTAGACAACAAAATCGAGAAACTCGAAAGCGATCCCAGCGTATGTGATGGTATGGAGCAAACCGCCGGCCACGTTCGTCACGCCGTCCGCAGACTGCTGCGTTCCCCTTTGTTCACCGGTGTCACCGTTCTGACCCTGGCCATCGGCATCGGCGCGAACAGCGCCATCTTCAGCGTCGTCAACGGCGTGCTCCTGAAGCCGCTCCCCTACCCGGATTCGGATCGCGTGGTCGCCATCTGGCAGACCATTCGAAATCTCGGCATCCCCGAAATCAACGGTTCGCCGGCGACCTATTTCCTCTACCGCGAGAACAACCGGGTCTTTGAGGACGTCGGCCTGTGGCGCGCCGACGCCGTTTCAGTGACGGGCGTGGCCGAACCCGAACAGGTCCGCGTTCTCTCGGTTACCGATGGTACGCTCCCGCTCGTGGGGATCAGGCCCATCCTCGGCAGAACCTTCACCCGCAAGGACGACTCGCCCGAAAGTCCGGAAAGCGTGGTCCTGGCGGAAGGATACTGGCGGCGGCGGTTCGGCGCGGACCGGCAAATCCTCGGAAGGCGCATTCTCCTCGACGGCCGCGCCCGGGAGGTCATCGGTGTCGTCCCGGACAATTTCGCCTTCGCCGGCTTCGAACCGTCCATGGTTCTTCCGCTGCGCTTCGAACGGGCGAAGGTTTTCATCGGCAACTTCAGCTACATGGCCGTCGCGCGGCTCAGGCCGGGCGTCACACTCCCGCAGGCCAACGCCGATGTGGCGCGCATGCTGCCCATGATTACCGAGCGGTTTCCGCCGGCGCCCGGCATGTCGAAGAAGATGATCGAAGAGGCCGGCCTCGGCCCCGCGGTCCGGCCTCTAAAGGAGGACGTGGTCGGCGACGTTGCCCGCGTCCTTTGGGTGCTCCTGGCCACGGTAGGCATCCTTCTCTTCATCGCTTGCGCCAACGTGGCCAACCTGATGCTTGCCCGCACCGAAGCGCGCCAGCACGAACTCGCCATCCGGATGGCTCTCGGGGCCGGCTGGACGCGCATCGTGCGCGAACTGCTCACGGAGACGGTCGCCCTCGCCGCGGCCGGCGGCGCCCTCGGCCTCGCGCTCGCGTATGGCGCGCTGCGGCTGCTCGCCTACCTCGCTCCCGGCCACCTGCCGCGCCGCTCGGAGATCGCCATCGACTGGCAGGTGCTGCTCTTCACCGTGCTCGTGTCGCTCGCCACCGGACTCCTGTTCGGCCTCATCCCCGCGCTCAAGTACGCGCGCCGCGGCCACGGGCTCAGCCTTCGCGCGGTGTCGCGCACCCACAGCGACGGCCGTGAGCGCCATCGCGCCCGCGGCGCGCTCGTGGTGGTGCAGGTTTCCCTTGCCCTCGTGCTGCTCATCGGTTCCGGCCTCATGTTGCGCACCTTCGCCGCGCTGCGCACGGTGCATCCCGGCTTCACGGAACCTCGCAACCTCCTCACCGTTCGCATCACCATTCCCCGCGCGCAGGTGCCGGAGCCCGTCCAGGTGTTGCGCATGCAGAACGCGATTCTCGACCGGCTGGCCGAGCTTCCCGGCGTCGCTTCCGTCGCCGCCACCAATGCCGTCACCATGGACGGAAGCAACAACAACGATCCGATCTTCGCCGAAGACCGCACTTACCGCGAAGGCGAGATTCCGCCCATCCGGCGCTTCAAATTTGTGACTCCGGGACTCTTCTCCACCATGGGAAACCGCCTCCTCGCGGGCCGCGATTTCACGTGGCAGGATCTCTATGACCGGCGAAACGTCGTCCTGGTTTCCGAGGGCCTCGCCCGCGAGTTCTGGCGCGAACCCGGCGCCGCCGTCGGAAAGCGCGTCCGCGAAAACCCCAAGGGCGTCTGGCGCGAGGTGATCGGCGTGGTCGCCAACGAACGCGACGACGGCGTCGATCGGAAAGCCCCGGCCGTCGTCTATTGGCCGCTGCTGCTCGCCAACCTGTGGGAGCCCGGCGACCGCAGCCAGCGCAACGTCGCGCTCGTCATCCGGACGCCCCGCGCCGAGTCGCCGGATTTCCGCAAGGAAGTACAGCGGGCGGTATGGAGCGTGAACCCCGACTTGCCGCTCGCCCTCGTGCGCACCGTCCAGGATATCTACGAGCGCTCTCTCGCCCGCACTTCGTTCACGCTCGTTCTTCTCGCCATCGCAGGCGGCATGGCTCTGCTCCTGGGCGTGGTCGGCATCTACGGCGTCATCTCCTACTCCGTCTCCCAGCGCTCGCGAGAGATCGGCATCCGCATCGCGCTCGGCGCGGCTCAAGCGCAAGTGGAGCGCATGTTCGTCGGACACGGCCTCACCTTGACCGCCGTGGGCCTCGCCGCCGGGCTCGCCATCGCCTTTTCCCTCACCCGCCTGATCGCCGCCCTGCTCTACGAAGTGAGCCCGCTCGATCCGCTCACCTATGCCGCGGTTTCACTGACTTTGCTCGCCGCCGCGGCGCTGGCCACATGGCTGCCCGCGCGCCGCGCCGCCCGCATCCCGCCCGTGGAGGCGTTGCGCGGCGAATAATAGAGGTCATGCTTACGCGCAGGCACTGCCTCGCCGCTCCGCTCGCCGCGCTGCAGACCGCGCGCCGCCGTCCGAACATCATCGTCCTTCTAGCGGACGACCAGCGTTGGGATTCGCTCGGCTGCGCGGGCAACCCCATCGTTCGCACTCCGAATATCGACCGCCTTGCCGCCGGCGGCGTGCGCTTTACGAACCACTTCGTCACCACCGCCATCTGCGTCACCAGCCGGGCCAGCATCTTCTCCGGCCAGTATGCGTCCCGCCACGGCATCTGGAAATTCAGCGATCAGTTCACTCCGGCCGCCTTCGCCCAAACCTACCCCGCGCTCCTGCGCACGGCCGGTTACCGCACCGCCTTCGTCGGCAAGTACGGCCTCGATGGGCCGCCGCTCCCCGCCGCGGAGTTCGACTACTGGCGCGGCTTTGCCGGCCAGGGTAGCTACTTCCCGAAGGGTGAGCCCGGTCCCCACCTCACCACCGTGATGGGCGACCAGGCCGCCGAGTTCCTCACTGCCACTCCCGCCGAGCGGCCCTTCTTCCTCCAGGTCAGTTTCAAGGCGCCTCACGTTCAGGACGATGATCCCCGCCAGTTTCTCATCGATCCGGAGGACGCCGCTCTGTACCGCGACGCTGCCATCCCGGTTCCGAAGACCGCCGATCCACGCTACATCGCGATGCTCCCCACGGAGGTCCAGCGCTCCGAGGGACGCCGCCGATGGGCCGTGCGCTTCGCCACTCCGGGGCTCTATCGGGAGTCGGTCCGGAATTACTATCGCCTGATCACCGGCATCGACCGGCAAGTCGGCCGCCTCACGTCCATCCTTCGCGAACGCGGGCTCCATCGCGACACCATCGTCGTCTACACGTCCGACAACGGCTTCTACCTGAGTGAACACGGCCTGGCCGGCAAGTGGTTCATGCACGAAGAGTCGATTCGGGTGCCGCTCATTGTCTCCGGAGGTCCGGCGCGCGCGGCCACCACTCGCGGGGAGATGACGCTGAACATCGATTTGGCCCCCACGCTCCTCCGTCTGGCCGGCCTGGAACCGCCCGCCGCCATGCAGGGCGCCGATCTCACTCCGCTACTCGAAGCCCGCCCGGTTCCGTGGCGGAAAGAATGGTTCTACGAACACCGCTTCGCGAACCCTTGGATCCCTAAGACCGAAGGCATTCGGACGGAACGCTGGAAGTACACCCGCTACCTCGATACGCAGCCCGAATTCGAAGAGCTCTTCGATTTGAAGTCCGATCCGCTGGAAGAGACAAACCTCGCCGCCGGCGGGTCTCATCGCGAGACCCTGGAAGGGTTCCGTTCGAAGTGGCGTGAAGCGCGGGCGGCGGCCCGATAGCCGCCGCCTCGCTGCGCGCGCCTACTTCAATTCGATGCTCGTCACGCGTGGCGGCGCCCCGTCGTTCAACTGCACCGCCACCGTGTAGCAGCCGGGGCCCGTCGGCGCTCCCGTCGACGTGTCCCAGTTGAAGGTGTAGGTGTTTCCGGAAAGCCGGAACGTGCTGCCGCCGGTCGCGCCCGCCGTCGGTTGGTAAAGGACGAAGGCAGTTCCCGTCACCGCCAGGGAACACGGCGTCGCACCGGCCCGCGGGCCCGTGTAGTACGTGAGGATGTTCGTAACGACACTCAGGTCGCGGACGAAACCGCCGGTGCCCGACGGCAGGTCCCACTTCAGCGGCACCGCTCGCCCGAGCGTGTCCGTTCCGGAGAACGTGCCCGCCGGTTGCAGCGGCGACTGGAAGCCGTTGAACTGATACGCCACCGAATACGAGCGCACCAGCGTCGCGGCGTTCCCCGCCACGTCGGTCGCCGTCACCGAGAACGACTGCTGCCCCGTCTTGCTCGCCGTAACGCTGGTGCCCGATGCCACCGGACCCAGACAGGAGAGCAACCCGGAGAGCGCGTCACCGCAGGTGTACGAAGCGACGAACTGGCTCCCCAACGGGTAACTCGCCCCCACCGCCGGCGTGTTGATCACCACCGTGGGAGGAGTCTTGTCGAGGTTGATCCCCGCTACCGTCGCGCTTGCACTATTGCCGGCGCGATCCGCGCAGACGCCCGATCGCGATTGATTCGCGCCGTCCCCCGTCACCACCTGTGCTCCGGTCACCGAAGCCACGCCGGAAAGCGTGTCCGTACACAGGAAGCTGACGGTGACATCGCTGTTGTTCCAGCCCGCCGCATTCGCCGCGGGTGAGCGAGCGCCAGTCAACGCCGGCGGGGTCAGGTCGATACTCGCCGTCACCGTTACGCTCGCGGTGCGGCCCGCCAGATCCGTGCAGGTCGCCGTGTGCGTCTGGCCCGCTCCCTCTGCCGCGAACGTGTGCGGCGGCGGGGCGGTCGCGCCCGAGCCGGAATCGCTGCACGTGAACGTGAAGGTCACCGGCGTGTTGTTCCATCCGGCCGCGTTCGCCGTGGGCGTCCGTGTGAACTGGAGGCCCGGCGCGTTCAAGTCGATCTTCACCGTCACCGCGGCGGTCGTCTCCAGACCGGCCTGATTCCGCCCTACGCAAGTTACCGTCTGTCCCGAGGTCTCCGTGGCCAGCGTCACCGGTGCGCACGAATCCGCGATCCCGGACTCGGCGTCCGTGACGTTCCAGGAGATCGAGACCGGACCCGTGTACCAGCCGTTCGCGCCCTGGGCGCCGGTCACCACCGGAGTCACCACGGGCGCCGTAGTGTCCACCTTCACGGGCAGGCTGACGGTCGTCGCCAGTCCCGCGCCGTTCGTCGCCGTGCAGACCAGGATCTCCGTCGAAGTCACGGTCCGGGCCTGGCAGCCCGCCGAAAGCTGTGCGATCTGCGAATCCGGATCCACGGCGCTCCAGGTGACGTTCACGGCGGAGGTGTACCAGCCGTTGGTTCCCAGCGTGCCCGTCGCCGCGGGGGTTACCACCGGCGCCGTGGCGTCGACCACGATCGACAGCGTCACCTGGATGAACTGCGGAGCGCAGGGGATGGAGGCGCAGCTCGAATCGGACACTTTGAGGATGAAGCTGTAAGTGCCCCCCGCCGTCGGCGTTCCGGAAAGCAACCCGCCGGTTCCCAGAATCAGGCCGGGCGGCAACTGTCCGCTGAACAGTTCATAGGTCAGCGGCGCGACGCCGCCCTGGACGCCGATCTGCACGTTGTAGGGCTGGTTCAGGGCAGCCGCGGGCAGCGTCGGCCCGCTGAGCGGCGGCGTCAACGCTTCCGCCACACGAATGCTCAAGAGTTGCGTCGCCTCGCGTAGCGGTAAGTTGGCCGGCTTTTCGCTGACCCTCACTTCGAACGTGTAGGTTCCGTTCATCGTCGGCACACCGGTGATCTCTCCGGTAACCGGGTTCAACTGCAGCCCGGGCGGCAGGGAGCCCTTGCCCGCAACCAGGTTGAAGGCCTGCGTGGCGATGACGCCAACCGTGTTCACCCGCGCCGTGTAAACCAGGGTGCGGAACGCATCCGGCAGCCGGAACGTGGTGATCGCGAGCGTGAGCGGCGGCCGTGCATCCGGCGTGTTCGGCGTTTGCGCCACAATGACGGGCGTCAGGATCCGGCCTGTGTTCAAGCCCCCGAAGGCGCGCAGCGTGACCTGAACTTCCTCGCCCGGCGCCACTGCGACCGTTGCGTTTGAAATGTCACCGCTGGCCGACGAGGAGTCCGTGATGGTCGCCAGGGGCGAGAACTGCGGCGTGGCGACGTTACTCAACAGGAGGTTCTGGACCTCCGTGGTCAGCCGGCAGGCGTTCGCGCCCACACCGGCGGTGGGCGTCCGCAGCCGCTTGTTCAGGAACAACTGCAGTTTCACACACCCCGGCGCGCACGTCCCCGTGCGGGTGCATCCTTCGGCGCAGACCTTCACATCCTCCCTCGCCAGCAGCTTGGTCAGATAAGACGCCGAGGTGTTGCCCAGGTTCCGTAGGGTCCAACTTGTGTCGCTGTAGCCGGACGAGACTTCCGCCCGCGTGATCTCCGCGCTGTACACTTCCGGCTGGTAGACTTCCGGCTGGAAGACTTCCGGGAACGCCAGCGCGTTCGCGATATCGGCGGTGTACACCTCGGGCTGAAAGACCTCGGGGAAGGTGATTTCCGGGTTGTAGACTTCCGGCTGGTACACCTCCGGCTGGAACACTTCGGGGAAGTAAACCTCCGCTGTGAAAACTTCCGGGAAGATCAGATCTGCACTCACTCGATCCGGATTCACTAACTGAGGGTTCGTGGTGTCCGCGTTCAGCGTTGTTCCGCCGTTAAGCCCGCCCGGCGTCACCACGCCGGCGTCACTTACTTCCACCACCGAGATCCTGACCGTCGCCGCCGGGATGCTCGATTGCACGAAGACCGCGCGCGCCACCGAGGAACGGGGGGCGATCTTCACCACCAGCGATGGGACGGGAGCGATCGAGGCAAACGACGCGCTGCCGCCCGCCGGCTGCGTGGTCGTCAGCCGGAAGGTCTTGGCCTCCCTGGTCTGATTCTGCACTTGAACCGAGTAGGCGCGCTGGATGGAGCCCAGCGGCTTATCGTTGCCCACCGCGCTTACCGACAGCCCCTGCGTGATCCGCACCGCGTAGATGTCCTGGTTCCGCATGCCCTCCTGGCCCACACGGCACGCGGGCCGCTGCGCCGCCGGATCGAACAGGCTGAGTCCACCGGTGGAGGCCACGGGGGTGTAGTCGGCCCAACCGGCGGGCGGCTTGGGAGGCCGCACATTGCGGTTGTCCGCCCAGGTGGCAAGGAAAATCGCGTTCTCTGGGTCGCTCGTGTTGTAAGTCCAGGTACCGTTCGGTCCGGGCAGATACACCGGTCCGGTCACTTCCACATAATCGCCGATGAAAGAAGCTGTGCCCCTGGAAAACATCGGGAGGTTAGGCGGGTTGAAATCCAGTTGTTCGAACCTGGCGCTCGTGGTCCGCGCCGGTGTCCCGAACCGGTATTGCGAGAGTTTGACGGAGGGCTGGAAGCCCGCTACGAAGCCCGGTGTGGCCTGCACGCCCCGCAGGTCGATGGTCCGAAGCCGGGTCAAGGTCCGATCGTCGCTCACAAACTGACTCGAGAACGCGCGCGCCGGATCTCCCACCGGCACGCGGATCTCCTCGAAGGCGCCGTTGCCCAGCGGCCGCAGTTCCCCTTTCGTTTGGTCGTCCCGCGAATCGTAGAACACCAGCATCAGCCGCCCTCCTGCAAAGGTGAGCGAGGGCATGAACTGGAATCCGCCACCGGCATTGTTGTCCGCCACTACCTGCCGGTTCGCGGGAAAACTGAGGCCGTCGTCCGAGGTCGCCACGACGACCCGCGCGTTGTGCCGGTAGGGCGCCGGCGCCAATCCGCGCTGCGACCACGCCAGGTGCACCCGCCCATCACCGTCCACCGCGAGCGTCGGGAACGCCTTGCTCCGGAACGCCAGAGCCGAGCCCGTGATACGGGGCTGGTCGAAGAACACGTCCGGTGGAAACGAAACGGCAACCCGCGCTGGTCCTACGAACGTCCGGCCCTCATCGGAGGATTTGGTCACCATGATCGCGTCGGTTTCCTGGCTGCCCGCCGAACGCCGCCATGCTACATGGACCTCGCCCGTCTTCGGGTTCACCGCCAGCGCGGTGCCCTGGTTGAGCGAGTTACTTTCGCTCAACTTAGTCGGGTTGCTATAAGTCGCGCCGCAGTCAAGCGAACGGGTGAACATGATCTGGGAGGATGCGTTGTTCCCGGAGCCCGTGAATTTCGAGTAGACGACATACACGTTGTAAGCCGGAATCGTCTGCGCCGGTACTCCATTCGTCCCTCCGATCGTGCACGTCCGGGGCGACGTCCCCAGCGCCGTCGCGATCCAAGGCTTGTCCAGAAACTGCCCCGAGGTCCCGGAATCGATCACCGTCGCGCCGAGATAGGCAAAGGGGTTTCCGTTCTCTTTGTTGTTCAGGTCGACGAACGACGCCACGAACACGTTGCCGAGCGCATTCTTTCCCCGGTCGAAACTGATTCCGCTTAAGTGAAACATCCCTGCCGGGCCCGGACGGATGGTCCCGTCCGCCGCCGCCTGCCGCCCTCGCAGGGGCGAGGCGGGCCCCGTCTGGCAGGCCGGGATCTGCTGGGGACAGCCGGGCAGCACCGTGCTCGCCCACGTGTTCCCGCCGTCCGTGGAGCGGAAGATCCCCAGCCACACGTCGCCCAGTTCATCCGATCCCAATAGCCCGGGGATGTCCACCAGCCGGTAGTCATTCGCCACCGCCAGGACGTTCCGCGGGTTGCGCGAGGAAAAGGCGAGCGACGGCTCGTTCTGCCGTTGCAGGAAGGGGTCCCCTTCGCCTACTCCGGTCCCCGTCACCATGTTGACGTTCGGCCCGACGCTCTGCGCCAGCAACCCAACGCCCGAAGCAAGGCTCAGCCCGAAGGCCCTCAGCAATCCTGACCGCATTGTTCGATCCTCCATCAGCGCCTGGCCCGGACCGCGGACAGGTTGTGCGAAAAGTATTTTGCCGAGTATACATTTGTTTCCGATTCCAATAAAGTCCAGGACTAGTAGTACTTGCTCGCCTTGGTGCTCGCCCCCGGATCGCGTTGAGCAGGGTACCCGCGCCCGGTTTCGCGCCCCCAGCGAGCCCTTCGGATCAGGTATGCTCAGAGAAACTTCGTGATCTGTCCCCAGTGTCAAACCGTCAACACCGACGACGCTCGGCAATGCCGGTCGTGTAGCTCTCTGTTCGGCGACGAGGGCGAGACGGTCATGCTCGAGACCATCTCCGACGCCGCTCCGGCCGCGAGCGACGACGACGACGACCGCGGCGACACCCTGCAACCAGGCGCCGTCCTGGGCGACCGCTATGAGATTGTGAAGCTTCTCGGGCAGGGGGGGATGGGCGCGGTCTATCAGGCCCGCGACCGCGAACTCGACCGGTTGGTCGCCCTCAAGACCATGCGCCCTGAGCTGGCCTCGAAGTCCAACATCGTCGCCCGCTTCAAGCAGGAAGTCGTCCTGACCCGTCAGGTGACCCACCCGAACGTCATCCGCATCTTCGACTTCGGCAGCGCGGGCCGCCTCCGCTTCCTCACCATGGAGTACCTGGAGGGCCAGGATCTCGAGCAACTCCTCAAGTCCAAACGGCTCGACCCGCTCGAATCCGCCCGCCTGCTGCGTCAGGTCTGCCGCGGACTCGAGGCCGCCCACGCCGAAGGCGTCGTGCATCGCGATCTCAAACCTCAGAACATCCGCATCGACCCTCGCGGCCGCGTCGCCGTCATGGATTTCGGTCTGGCCTTCCAGATGGAAACCACGGGCATGACCCGCACCGGAATGATCATGGGCACTCCCGACTACATGTCGCCCGAGCAGGCCATGGGACAACGCGGGGATCAGCGCTCCGACATCTACGCCGTCGGCGTGATTTTCTTTCAGATGCTCACGGGGAAGGTCCCCTTCGAGTCCGACACCATCGTCGGCGCCCTGGTCGCGCGCACCCGGGAACCGGCCCGCGCGCCGTTGGAAGTCGATTCGTCCGTTCCTGAACCACTCAACGCGATCGTCGTCCGCTGTTTGCAGACCGACCCCTCCGCACGGTACGCCTCGGTCTCTGAGATCGTTGGGGATCTCGACGCCTACATCGCCGATCCCCCGGCGCGCGTCTCCGCCACCAGCCTGCCTGGCATAACGCAATCGCGCCCGGCGGTGCCTCCACCGCCCCCTCCTCCCCCCGCGGCGGCGGCCAAGGCCGCGCCTTCGCGCCGCAAACTCTTCCTCGCCGCCGGAGCCGCCGCGGTGCTGGCCCTTGGAGGGCTCGCCGCCTGGCGGCTGCTCCCGGAGAAGAAATCCGGTCCCCTCAAACCGGTGAGTATCCTGGTTACCGATTTCGTCAACCGCGCGGGCGATCCGGGACTCGACGGCGCCTTAGAACCAAGTCTCTCGCTGGCGTTGGAAGGCGCCAGCTATGTGAACGTCTATAACCGCGGCACGGCCAAGCGCATGGCGGCCCAGTTACAACCGGGTGCGGAGGCCCTCGATGAGCGCCTCGGCCGCCTCATCGCCATGCGCGAAGGTGTCCAGGTGGTGGTGATCGGTTCGGTGTCCAAGGAGGGCTCCGCGTACCGCCTGGTGGTTCAGGCCGTTGACGGCGCGACGGGCGCCAGCGTCGCGAATGTCGAGGAACGGGCCGATTCCCGCGATCAGGTCCTCGCCACCGCGTCTCACCTCGCCGTGCCGCTACGGCGCGCGCTGGGCGAATCGGTTCCCGATTCGGATCGTTCCGACACCTATACCGCGTCGAACCTGGAGGCGGCCCAGGCGTATGCCCGGGCCCAGGATCTTCGGGTGGCCGGTAAGTCCGAGGATGCCATCGCGCAATACAAGAAAGCGATCCAACTCGATCCGAACTTCGGTAGTGCGTATTACGCCCTGGCCTCGACTTACTCCAACCTGGGCCGCAAGGAAGAGGCGAAGCCGTACTGGGAGGGCGCGCTCGCCCGATTGGACCGCATGACCGAGCGCGAACGCCGGCGAGCCCGGGGCGCTTACTATTTGATTAACCTCAATCACGAGCGGGCGATCGAAGAGCTGAGTCAGTTAGTCAAGGAATTCCCCGCCGATACCGGTGGCCTCAGTAACCTCGCCTTCGTTCACTATTTGCGGCGCGATATGGCCAAGGCCATCTCGGAAGCCCAGCGATCGGTGAATATCTATCCGAAGGTTCTGATGTACCGCAGCAACCTGGCGATGTACACCATGTACAACAGCGACTTCGCCGCCGCGGAGAAGGAAGCGCGGCAGGTGCTCGCCGCCAGCCCCAACTACCTCAAGTCCATGGGTACGCTCGCCCAGACCCAGTTGGCGATGGGCCAGGCGGACCAGGCGATCGAAACCTACCGCAAGATGGCGGCTCTCCCCATCGGCGAATCGCTGGGAACAATGGGGCTGACCGACGTCGCCCTGTATCAGGGCCGGATCGCCGCCGCCGCCGGCATTCTGAAGGAAGGAATCGCCAAGGACACCGCCGCTAACCGCCTTGCCTCGGCGGCAAAGAAAGAGGCCGCCCTCGCCGAGACCCTGCTCCTGCTCGGCCGCCGCGATGAGGCCGCCGCCGCCGCCGCCCGCGCCGTCGCTTCGTCCAGCGATTTCATGCCCGCGTACACGGCCGCCCGGGTGTTCCTCGAACTGAGTCAGGACGCGAAGGTGCGGCCGATCGTCGAGAGACTATCCCAGCGCCTCGAATCCGACCCGCAACTTTACGCCAAACTGATCGAGGGCGAGATCGCCCTGAAGCAGCGCCGGGTCCGTGACGCCCTGGTGTTGTTCCGGGACGCGCAGAAAATCACCGACACGTGGCTTGGCCGCTTCTGCCTGGGCCGCGCCTACCTGGCATCGGAGACATATCCCGAAGCGACATCGGAATTCGATGCCTGTGTGCGGCGCCGGGGTGAGGCCGTGGAACTGTTTCTCGACGACTCCCAGACGTATCGCTACTATCCGCAGTTGCTCTATTACCAGGCGCTCACTCAGGAAGCCCTCAAGAGCCCGGGCGCGAAAGAAGCGTTCGGTAAGTTCCTGCAGCTTAAGGCTGCGGATGCGGCCGAACCGATGGTCGCCGATGCCCGGCAGCGCCTGAAGAGTAACTGACCGCTCCCCGGACGGCGCGCGCCAATCGGAGTGAACCACCACCCAGCCAACTGCGTAGCATTGAGTATGCGCAGCCAAAGGCCGGAAGTTCGATGACCGCCCCGCAGGTTCTCGAGGCCAGGGCCGCTCGCGAATACGGCCTCGACTGGCTTCGTGTCTTCGCCTTCGGCGTCCTGGTTTTTTATCACTCGGGAATGATCTTCGTCTCCTGGGGCTTCCATATCAAGAACCCCGAGACCAGTCCCGCGCTGGAGAACGTCATGCTGTTCTTCAACCGCTGGCGGCTGCCCCTGCTTTTCTTCATCTCCGGCTGCGGTGTCTGGTTCAGCCTCCGCCGCCGATCCTTCCCCGAGTTTCTCCGTGAGCGCTGGACGCGGCTCTTTATCCCCCTCACGTTCGCCATCTTTGTCGTCGTTCCGCCGCAGATCTATTACGAACGCCTGTTCCGCGGTGCACAGTTCTCCTACGCCGAGTTCTACCCGACGGTCTTTCACTTCGTCTCCTACCCGCAGGGCAACACCAGTTGGCACCACATGTGGTTCGTCGCCTACATCCTGGTGTTCTCCACGCTGTGCGTCCCGCTCTTCGCCTACCTGCGCGCTCCGGCTGGGCGCCGCGCCGTGTCCGCATTCGCCGGGTGGATGGAGCGGTGGCCGCCCGCTGTCTACGTCGTCAACGTCCCCAGTCTCCTGGTGGGCATTCTGCTCGGGCCCCACTGGCCCACCACTCACAATCTGGTTTCCGACTGGGCCAACTTCACCGGCTCGCTCGTCACATTTCTCTGGGGTTTCGTTTTCGCTTCGGACCGGCGCCTGCTCGATCTCCTCACTCGCCGCCGGCGCGAGTTCCTCTCGCTCGCGGTTCTCATGACCTTCGTGTTCTACACGCTTCGGGCGACTCAAGCCGGCCGCGCCCTGCCCGCCGGCGGCCAAATCGTGTTGGGCAACTTCGTCTCGGGATACCTCGGCATGGGCTGGATCTTCGCCTTGCTCGGCTACGCCCGGGCCCGCCTGAATCGCGGCTCGGACACGTTGCGCTATGCGACGGAGGCGGTCTACCCGTTCTACATCGTTCACCAGACCCTCACCATCGCCGCCGGTTACTACGCGATTTCGTGGCCCGTGAACCTGTGGTTGAAATTGATCGTCGTCGCCGCCGCGACCTTCGCCGGTAGTTGGGCGATCTTCGAATTCGCCCGTCGCGTGCCGCCCCTGCGGCCGCTCTTCGGGATGAGACCCGCCGTTCCCCTCACAGCACCCAGGGCCGGATCACCAAAGCCTGCCTGAGCAGGTGACGTTCCTGGGCGTCAAAGCCGACCCCGCTGCGGGTGAGCGTTTCGCGGTTGATGACCCGCGAAAAGAGCGCCGAATGGCGGTGTTCCGGGGTTTGTGTCAAGTAGTGGTAGACTTCGTGCGCAGCCACGCGGGCCAACGCGCGGCCGAATAGAGCCCGTGCGTCGTGCGGGCCCAGTTCCTCAGAGGAAGCGCTCAGCAGGCCCGCGACGCGGTCGCAATAAACCCGAACAACGGGCCGGATCAGCGCCCCTTCCGCCTCGACGAACGCCAACACCGCCGCGGAAGGGGCGCTGATCCGGCCCGTTGTTCGAGGCGGAAGG
>DALYJJ010000025.1:52900-54406 GCA_031969915.1 Bryobacteraceae bacterium
GCTCGGTGCGGTCTCGCGAAAGTCGGAGCAGTCTCCCGACCAGTAGAGCGAGATCGCCTGACCCGGGCCGGCGGTGTGAACCACCTCAGGCATCAGCGCCAGGTTCACCTCGATGCCCACGGGGCCGAATAGCCTCTCGGTCTCTTGTTCGAACGACGCGAGGACGCCGGCGTCAACCGGCGACTCCGGAATCAACAGCAGGTGGACCGGATCCGAGCCCCGCGCCCCTCCGGCAATCGCGGCAGCCAAGGCCACCAGTCTCCAGAATCCAGTCATTTTTTTTCGCCTCTATTGGGAAGGCGCTCGTAAACTACCGCTCGTTGTTAAGACTGCGTAAAACCTCGGACCTCGAGTCGCTGCGGTTCCTCGCGGCGCCCGCGCGTATTACTCTGAAGAGCACGTGGACGCTCTCGAAAATGCCGGTCTCCTGAAGCAGGCGCTCGACCGCGAAGACTTCGAGCAAGCGAAACAGATGCTCCTGCGAGACCCTGTATTGCACCGCGCACCCTTGGGCTACGGCAAGAGCGGCCCGCTCACGTGGCTTGCCGAATGCCGCGTCCCTTGGGGCCCTCCAACGCCGCAGCGGCTGGCGATGGCCGAGTGGATGATCACGAACGGTTCGGACGTGCATCAGGGCGGTGATGGCCCGCTAGGCCGCGCGGCGCTCAACGGCCATCGCGTCGCGATGATGGATCTGCTGGTGGCGCACGGCGCCGACGTCAACGCGCATTGGCAAGGGCACTTCCCGATCGTCTTCTCGCCCTGCGAGTCCGTCGATCCTGTCGCGCTCGAATGGCTCCTGCGCCACGGCGCCGATCCGAACCCGGCGGTCCGCGATTCCGCTCTCGACTATCTCATCGGGACCTACACGCGGTCCCACGCCTTGGTCCAGTGCGTCGATCTCCTCCGCCGCTACGGCGGCCGCACGCGCTACGATCTGCCCGGAGTTCTCGACACGATGTGCAACCGCACGGAGGCCCTTGCGGACCTCCTTGCTGCCGACCCTTCGCTCATCCACCGCCGCTACCCGGAGCTGGATTGCGGCAGCACGGGAGCGCGCAGCCTGCTGCTCACCGGCGCGACGCTGCTGCACGTTGCCGCCGAGTACGGTAGCCTGGACGCCGCCCGCCTGCTCCTCGATCGCGGCGCCGATGTCAACGCCCTGGCCGTGACCCAGACTCCGATCTTCCACGCCGTGACGCAATACCGCGATCACGGAATCGAAATCGCGAAGCTGCTCATCGATCGCGGCGCGAACCTCGCGGTCCGTACACTGCTCCCCGGCCACTACGACCGGCCGGGCGAGACCGTGGAGTGCACGCCGCTCGGCTACGCGCTGCGATTTCCCGGCGACGAATTCCCGGGATCGAACGCCGCGACCATCCGCCTGCTCCGCGAGCGCGCCGCCCCCGAATGAAAACCGGGGACGGACGAGACGTTTCCTGGTTTTTCCCAATTCTGGGACGCCCCGCGAGACCCCTCGCACTGTCAAGGAAACGGCGAAAG
>DALYJJ010000026.1:0-53526 GCA_031969915.1 Bryobacteraceae bacterium
ACATGGGGATCTGGGAGGGCGCGGTGGACGGACAGGTGACGCCGGAGTTTACCGCCGCGTTGAAGGGGTACCAGAAGAAGCGGGGTTTGACGGAGAGCGGGGAGCCGGACGCGGGGACGCAACAAAAGGTGGAGGAGGAATATGGGAGCTGAGATCGCACGCGACGCCGTCCGCTTCCAGGTTCCGGACGGTTTCGCCGACACCACCAACTACGCCTTCAAGCACGAGAAGGTGCTGGAAGAAGTGCGGGTCCAGTTTGCGAACGTGGACCGCTACCGGCCGTCGATCGACGCGGTGTTGGCGGACCGCTCGGCGCATATCCGAAGCTCGATGGGCGAGCAGGTGGAACTGGAAGCGCCCATACCGGTGACGGTGATCACGCGAGCGGCGCGGCAGATGGATCTCACGTTCAGCGAGAAGGGCGGCAAGTATCGGGAGCGGACGGTCCTGGTGCCGTACTCCGGCGCCGCGTACTTCGAATTGACGCACCGGGGCCTGGATGCGGTGGTGAAGCGGAAGTGGGAGCAGATCCTGGGGAGCGTGCAGTTGGGCGGATTTCCGCCCGAGGTGCCGGCCACGGCGCCGGGCTTCGTGAGGCGCTCGGCGGGGATCCTGAGCGTGGATGTGCCGGATGAGTTGCAGCCTCCGAAGGCGTACCTGTTCACAGCGGAGCAGGTGCGGCTGAGCGTTTCCTTTCGGGCGATCCCGGGTCCGCCGTTGCCTCTGCCGCAGATCATCATGAAGGAGACAACGCCCGGCGACGTGATCAGCGAAGCGAAGGAGTTCAGCGTGGAGACGGCGGCGGGGGGGTGCGGGTTCTACCGCTATCAACTCACGCGCGAAGGACCTGCGGAGGACGCGGTGCTGGCCGCGGTGCGGGGCCGGCTGACGCTCCGGGGAGGCGCGGGACTGGTTCATTTGTACGGGCAGTGTCCGGCGCCGCAGGCGAGCCTTCTGGAACGCGGGTTCGCGCTGCTGGTGAACAGTTTCCGGCTCGAGGCGAAATGAGCGATAACGTCTGCATCTCCGACGCGAATACGTGCAGCGTGGTCACGGTACCGCTGATCTTTGTCCCGGGCGTGATGGGCTCGCGGCTGCACTTCACAAACATCGACGAGTACTGGGACCCGGACAGCAATTGGCGGATGTCGCACTGGCTGACGACGAACACCGATACGACGGCCTCGGAAATCCACTACACGGAGCCGGCGACGATTTGCGACCAGCACGACGACTTAAGCGCGGACGAAACGGCGCACGGCTGGGCGGGGGTGTACGCCGGTTATCACGGGTACCTGCGGACGCTGGCGCGCGATTCGTTCAACAACGTGCGGACGCCGGTGTGGGCCGTCGGCTACGACTGGCGGCAAAGTAACTGGACTTCGGCGCAGCGGGTGGCGACGCGGGTAGACGAGATTCTGGCGCAGGAAGAAGCCGAGAAGTGCATCCTGATCACGCACAGCATGGGCGGACTGGCGTCGCGGGCGGCGATCGTGCGGTGCGGCATCGAAGCCAACGTGCTGGGCGTGATTCACGGGGTGCAGCCGGTGCGGGGCGCGGCGGTACTGTACCGGCGGTTCTTCACGGGAGCGGTGGGGGAATTCGACGGCGGCGGGGGATTGGCGCGCATTCTGGGCAATACGCCGGAGAAGTTCACCAAGATGATGCACGGGCTGGCGGGTCCGATGGAGCTGCTGCCCAGCGACCGATACTTGAAGCGCGAGAACCGGCAGGCGTGGATCTTCGAGGTGGCCAGCGGCGCGACGACGCCGACGAACCCGGAAGGCAATGTTTTCGACATCCTGTTGGGGACGACGGCGCCCACGGCGCTGCCCTATGGGTATCTGACGACGCATTGGGCGAACGAATTGCGGGCGCGCGTGCGCGGCGCGCGGCAGTTCCACGAAACGCGGGTGGCGGAGCAAAAACATGCGCAGACGTGGTCGATTTACGGAACCGGCGTGAACACCGATATCGACACCTGGTTCGACCCGAACAACGAGAACCAGCGCGAGCCGTATCACGTGGTGATTTCGCAATCGTCGTTGGGCGACGGGACGGTGCCTGCGCGCAGCGGCTCGGCGCTGTTTCCCGACGGTGCGGTGAACACCACGGATCCGGGCGCTTCGGTGACCGACTTCAAGCAATGGGCGATCGACGGCGTGGAGCACGAGCCGGCGTATCGCAACAGCACGGTGCAGCGGGTGGCCCGGCGCGTGATACAACATCTGCTACGAACCGTGGTGTAAGGAGAGAAGATGCCGACAGGACCCGCCGCGCGCGTGACCGATAGTGTTTCCCACCCCCTGCCGCCGGTATTGGGGCCGGGGCCGGGCAGTTCGAACACGATCATCGGCTGGCTGCCGGCATGGCGGGGAATTCTGGCCGCCGCAGCCGCCGCTTTGCAGGTGGCCAAGCAGGCCGCCGATATCGCGGTGCAGGCAGCCGAATCAGCGACCAAGGCGGCCTCGGGTACTCCGGGCGCGCCGGCCGCCTATGCAGCGGAACAGGCGACGAAGGGCGCCATCGCGGCGGCGCTGGGCTCGGCCATCACATCCGCGGCAGCAGGGGCCGACATTCACGCGTGCACGGTGCCATCGCCCGTTCCGCCGCATGGTCCGGGAGTGGTGATCGATGGGAGCAAGACGGTAACCATCAATTTCCTGCCTGCGTGCCGGCAAGGCGACTCGCTGCTCGAACCGCTGGGCCCGCCCAACAAGATCGCCAAAGGCGAGACGACGGTGACGATCGGCGGCTGAGGCGGCGCGAACGTTACTTACTGTCAGACGCGGCATGCTACTTGTTTGAGGCCCCAACGGTCTCTAACGTGAGGAGAGGCGGCTCTGGAACCGCCTGGACCAACACGAAAGCGAGGAGCACCTCATTGAAGAGATTGTTCGTGGGCAACATTCCCTATTCCGCGAGCGAGACGGACCTGCACGAGTTCCTGTCGCGATCCGGGGTGGCGCCGGAGACGGTGAGCCTGATCCGGGACCGCACGTCGGGAGAGCCGCGCGGGTTCGGCTTCATCGAACTGGGAAGCGACGCGGAAGCGGAATACGCCATCCAGTCGTGTAACGGGCGGGAGTTCCTGGGACGGATGCTGGTGGTGAACGAGGCGCGCCCCTTGCCGGAAGGAACGGGCCGTGGGCCGGCGCGGCCGCCGTATCAGAGCCGCGCCGCCCGCGCGGGGCGCCGCATCTAAGCTTCCCTGGGAAAGAAGGCCGCGGAGGCGCCGACCCACTCCATATCCTTGTTGTGGTCGACGCCCATCATCCTGCCGCGGCCCATCCGGACGATGGTATTCACGGGCGCCATCTGTTCGCCGTCGAGCCAGACGTACATGATGCGCACTTCGGCCTTGGCGTCGCCATGGGGTGTGGCGAAGAGGGGTGCGAAGTCCATGCGCTCCTGAAGAATGTAGGTGTCGCGCTGGTGTGCCGGCACCGCGGCGATCGCTTCGCGCGACGGGCCGACAACGACGCCGGTTCCCGCGAACGAGTAGAGCGGCTTCAGGACGAGTTCCTCGGGAGGGAGCGGCAATTCCGCGACTTCGCTCAGGAACCAGGTGCGCGGCACGGTGGGGTGATCGAAGTAGGGAAGCGAGAACTTGCTGAGCCGGAAAAACCAGTTCGGGTGGCCGGCCCATTCGACGTCGAGATCGTCGCTGAACTGGAACGGAGTGCGGAGGGCGCGGCGGTCGAGTTCGTCGACGATCACGCGGTTGTAGATGCGGCGTATGGGCACTTCGACGCCGTCGTCGCGGCGGTAGAAGAGCCGGTCGCCGCGCCGGGCCACGGCAAGGATGTCGACGGCGGGAACGCCGAGCATCCGCCGGGTCATGGTGAAATCGCAGCGCGTCTTCTGGCGGTGCGGCTCCACTTCGAGCAGCACAACGTGGTCCGGATCGTGATCCGCGAGGATGGCGCGCCGCAGGAGCGCGGTGTAGGACGTATCATCGTGGCCGCCGAGGTAGGTGCCGAGGGAAGGATCCAGATGGTAGGCCTCACGGTACTGCGCGGCGAGCGTGGGCTGGAAGCAATAGAGCGACGGGAAGCCTTGAATCTCGACGAGGCGGGGCCGCGGGTTGCCGTCCTCATCAAGGACGATGCCGAAGTCGGCTTGGACGAACATCGGTTGCGCGGCGTCGCGGGGGGCGCGGTGGTGCGGCGGGATCATGCGGTCGGAGGCGGCGATGTAGCGGTCGCTGGCCATCAACTGATGCACCAGTTCCCGGCCCGCCACGGCCATGTCGTCGAGCAGGGTTTTGGGGAGGAAGCAGGGAGTCTCGCAATTGCGAAACTCGACGGGCTCCCCGCAGGCTTTTTCCAGGCCTTCCAGAAAGGCGCGATAGCGTTCCGGCGTGAAGCGCCGGTTGAAGTCCTGGCGCAGTTCGCGGATCATGCGACCAGGAACTGGCCGTCGCGCATCAATTGCCGCTCGTCGGCCCAAATGGAGAAGTTGCGGCCCACGACGTCGATGTGGGTGGAGGAGTACCAGCCGGCGCCGGTGTGCGCGCCGTAGGGGTTACCGAAGGCGATGTGGACGCCGGGGATTTTCTCGTCCTGGAGGATGTTACCGATGACGTCGCGGACGGCGATATTGGTGCCGATGGCGAACTCGCCGACGCGGTCGCTGTTCTCGTCGGTGTGGGTGTAGCGCCAGAATTCGTCTTCGAGTTCCTTGTTGTCGCAGCGGGCTTCGACCAGCCGGTTGGCCTCGACGCGAATGGTCAAGGGCGTATTTCGGAGGTCGCCGTACTTGGCGCAGAGGTAATCGCCGACCACGCCGTCCACCACGAAGGTGCCGTTGACCTCGCCGGGGGTCGTGAAGATCTCGCCGCCGGGCAGGTTGCCCCACTTGTTGGGGCTGATGATGCCGCTGGTCTTCAGCCAGCGGTACTCAGGGTTCAAGCGGGCGACGATATCGGTGCCCACGGGCGTGGTGGCGCGGATGGAGTGGGAGTGGCTGGCGATGTCGAAGACCTTGCTGCTGAGTTCGTCCACGCGGCGGAAATCGGCGCGCATGCCGTCGAGCATGATCTGCTGGGTGATGTTGACCATGTGGGCGTGGCGGATCCTGCGCCGGTTGACGACGTCGGTCATCTGCATGCGGGTGGGCAGTTCATTGGACTGGGCCCAGACGGCGAAGATGCTCACGTGGCTGGTTTCCAGGTCTTCGAGCACGGCCGCGGGCATGGCGGCGAGCGGCCGTGGAGCGAGATCCTCCAGCACGAAGACCCGATGCGACGCAGCGGCTTTGGCGACTTCCGCTTCGAGAGCGGCGGCGATCTCCAGGCAGGCGCGATCGGTGATGAGGGTCACCTTTTCATCGGGCTGAATGCGCAGGCAGACGTTGACGGCGTTGCGGGCTCCTTCCGAGAGCGCCGCGGGAAAATCGATGTGACCGAGAGAGTTCATTCGTTGGTATGTGCCTTCGCGGCGGGAGCGGTGACCCCCGCCTCGGTTTCGTCAATAATGTAGTCGACGACCTTGGAGAGATCGCCGGTTTCGTGGAAGAGGCGGAGCTGCCGGTCGGCGCCCGTGCCGCGTTCCATCATCGTGTGAATGTAGTTGACTTCGCGGCGGGTGCCCAGTTCGTCGAGCACGTCGTCGATCAGTTCCAGGTACTCGTCCATCAGGCTGCGGAACGGAACCTCGATCCGCTTGCCGAAGTCGATCAGCTTGCCGTCGATGCCGTAACGGGCGGCGCGCCACTTGTTCTCCATGATCAGGGCCCGCCGGTACAGACGGAACCCCTGGTTGGCGGAGTGCAGCTTCCAGAGCTTAACGACGGTGGCCTGAATCAGCGCGGCGAGGGCGATGGTCTCATCGAGACGCATGGGGATATCGCACATCCGGAACTCGAGCGTGGGGAAATTGGGATGCGGCCGGATATCCCACCAGATCTTCTTCGCGTTGTCGATGCAATTGGTCTTCACCAGCAGGTTGATGAAGCTTTCGAATTCACCGTAGCTGGGGAAGTAGTCGGGGATGTTGGTGCGCGGGAACTTATCGAAGACCTTGCAGCGGTAGCTCTTGAGGCCGGTCTCCATGCCCAGCCAGAAGGGAGAGTTGGTGGAGAGCGCCAGGATATGCGGCACGAAGTAGCGGGCGGCATTCATGATGTGAATCGCCGTTTCCCGGTCCTCGATGCCGACATGCACGTGGAGTCCGAAGATCAGGTTTGCGCGGGCCACCATCTTGAGGTCTTCGACGATGTTCTGGTAGCGCTCGTCGGGATAGATCTCCTGGCGGCGCCAATCGGCGAAGGGGTGGGTGCCGGCGGCCGCGAGGCGCAAGCCGTTTTCGCGCGCCAGGCGGATGATGTCGCCGCGGACCTCGTGGAGATCGGCGCGGGCGGCGGCGATGTCCCTGCAGACGCCGGTGCCCACCTCGACCACGGACTGGTGCATTTCGGGCTTGACCCGCTCGCGCAGGAGGCGCTTGCCCTTCTCGATGATTTCGCAATCGATGTGCGATCGCAGGTCCCGGGTGGCCGGGTCGATCGTCATGTACTCTTCTTCGATGCCGACGGTGAAACTGGGGCGATCCATGGGGACTCCTGGGGCCTAGCGCAAACCCGCCGGTGGCGCGGCGCCGCTCAAAAACGAGGACCAGCGATAGGAGGCGTCCGGCCGCTCGTCGCTGAGCGCCTTCTTCACCGCCAGTTCGGCCACGGCGTTCACGATCCACTCGAAGTTGTCCGGCCCCACCGAAAGCAGATCCGCGTCGGGCGCGGGGTTCATGAAATCGATCGCGTAGGGAATGCCGTCGCGCACGGCGAACTCGACCGTGTTGAGATCGTAGCCAAGGGCGCGGCAGAGCGCCAGACCGTCGTTCACGACGCGATCGTGAAGCGCGGGGTCAATGGGCGGAGGGTTGCGGACGTAGCGGTTCTCATGCGGCTGACGGGGGTCGTACTGCATGATGTGGACCTTCTCCTGACCCACGACGTAACAGCGGAAATAGTGAGTGAACTCGATGCCTTCCTGGAGCGTCATGCAGAGGTCGCCGGTCTGGTTGTAGGCCGCGAAGAACTCGTCGGGGGAGTTCAGCTTGTAGACGTTCTTCCAGCCGCCGCCGTCGTAGGGCTTCAGAAACGAGGGGAAGCCGACGTAGTGAAAGATGTCATCCCAGTTCAGCGGATACTCGAGATTGCGCATGGAGCGCTCGGTGGTTCCCGGCGGATGCGTGTGGTGGGGAAGCAGGACCGTCCTGGGCGCGGCCACGCCGATCTTCGAGGCCAGTGCGTAATTGAAGAACTTGTCGTCGGCGGTCCACCAGAACGGATTATTGATGACGATGGTGCCGGTGAGCACGGCGTTCTTGAGCATCGAGCGATAGAAGTCGATGTCGTGGGAAATACGGTCGACGATCACGCGGTAGCCGCTGGGCTCGGCCATCTTCACGCCGCCCACCTTGAGGTGCTCGGCCACGACGCCGGGCACGTTCATGGCATTGATGCGGTCGACGAGCGCGCCGGGGAAGGTGTTTTCCATGCCGTACAGGACGGCGATCTTCTTCATGACTTCTTGAACCTCGCGAAGGCTACAGGAACGTGCGGACCATCCGCTGCCACAACGGCCAGTCGTGCTTCTGTTGGTGTCCCCAGATGTCGAGCGTGTGCGGGACGCCCTTTCCATTCAGGATAGCGGAGAAATTCAGGTTGTCGCCGAGGCAGATATCCCAGTCGCCGGCGGCGAGCACGATGCGGGTTCCGTTGCGGAGGCGATCGAGCTGCCAGCCGCCATTCATGTTGGGCATGAAGGCCGCCGGGCAATTGAAGTAGCACTCGTCGTCCCAATAGCCGTGAACGAACTGGTGGATGTCGAAGGCGCCGCTCATGGAGAGGCAATAGGAGACGACGTCGGGATGGCGGAGAGCAAAGTTCATGCAGTGGTAGCCGCCGAAGCTGGCGCCGGTGACGGTGAGAGACCCGTGGCCGGTGATCCAGCGAGCAAAGGGGACCACCTCGTGGAGGATGTAGTTGTCGTACTGCGCGTGCCGCCGGACTCGCCAATACGGATGAGCGCCGTAGTTGTACCAACTCTCCTTGTCGACGCTGTCCACGCAGACGATGCGGAGGTGGCCGGCCTCGATCTTGTCCCAGAGCGCGCCAATCATGCCGCGGTCTTCAAACTCGAAGAAACGGCCCATGGAGGTGGGGAAGACGAGGGTGGGGTAGCCGGCGTGGCCGAAAACGAGCAGTTCCATGTCACGGCCCAGCGCGGAGCTGTGCCAGCGGTGATGTTCGCGCCTCATGTGTGGGGACCAGGGGAAGTCCCCACCAGTTTATCGCATTGCCGGTCCGGGGAATCGGGGCCGGACCGCACCCACCGCGTCGTGGCGGCTAAGAGAGATGGCTGAAATCGCTTTCCCGGAGCTCGCCGGCCTGCTGTGCGGCGCGCTGTTCGTTGGCGGAGCCAAGGACGCGGGCGATGCGGCCGCTGAGGTCCTTGAGCGCGCCGTCCAGTTCTTCCAGGCGGGAGCTGAGGGTGGCCAAGTCGTCCCCCAGGGAGGCGCGGTTGGCGCTACGGGTTTGTACACGGTACAGGACTGCGGCGCGCGCGAAGTCCGAGATGCTCCGTGCGCCTTCCTCAATGCAGACCCGCTTCAGATCGTCATACTCGTCTGTCGAAAGCCGGAACGTGACCAATCGACTTCGGCTCTTCAATACTGCCACGAGAACCTACCTTTCTGTTTTCGGAGTTGATCACCCGGAGTTCGCCCGGCAGGAGAAAAGGAGAGCGCGGGGCGAAACGGGAAAGAGACGGCGCCACCCTCCGCGGCGCTTCAGCTACTGCCTAACCGTAACACCCGCACCCGGGCTTGACAAGCGTTCGACGTCTGTCTAACGGTTACTTACTTATCGGAAAGAGGAGCGCGCAGAGGGCCTCTGCGATGGACGTGCTGGGTCATGGGGTTTGCCGGACCGCCGGATTTCACCCAGCGCGGCGGCAGGTGGCGCGCACGAGCATGGAATCGACGGCGCCGCGCAGTTCCTGGTGCACGGTGTCCGGGCCGCGGTCGGCGGCGACGTAGAAGTAATTGCGGTCCCGGTAGTACTCAATGAGGGGCGCGGTTTGCTCGCGAAACGTTCGCAGGCGCTCGATGACGACGGCCTGTTGATCGTCGGCCCGGGAGATGAGGGCGGCGCCGTCGTGATCGCACAGGCCGGGGCGTTTCGGGGCCCGCTGCTTCACGTTGTAGACGTGGCCGCACGCCGGGCAGGAGAGCCGCGTGGCGAGGCGGATGGCGAGGATCTCGTCGGGAGCGTCGAAGTGCAGCACGAGGGGCTCGGGCAGACCGTAGGAGGGCAGCAGGCGATCGAGGAAGGCGGCTTGCTGGCGGGTCCGCGGGTAACCGTCGAGGATGACGCCGTTGCGGCAATCGGGGGAGCCGAGCCGGCTGGCGATCAGCTCATTCATGAGGTCGTCGCCCACCAGAGCGCCGCGCTCGAGGATACGTTTTGCCACCAACCCCAAAGGGGTGCCCGCCTCGACTTCGGCGCGAAGAAGGTGACCTGTGGAGATGGTGGGAATCTCAAGCCAGCGGCTGAGCAGCGCCGACTGAGTGCCCTTGCCGCTACCGGGCGGTCCGAAGAGCAACAGAACCAAGAGGCCCCCTCCTACACGGCTACGCGCGAAGGCAAACCTCCAGCGCGCCCGCACTTGCAGGCTAAGCGAAATTTACCGCGCAGTCAATAGCCGATCAAGAAATGCGAATAAAAGGCGACGATCAGACCTAGTACAGAGGCGAGAAAAATACTGTGCCGAAGGGTGAACCGGAACAACTTGGACTCGTCGTCCGCCTTCATTCCGGTGGCGGCGGCGGCCACGGCGATACTCTGCAGGCTGATCATTTTGCCCATCACACCGCCGCTCGAGTTGGACGCCGCCATCAACACCGGGCTGAGATTGAGCTTGGTGGCGGTAACCACTTGTAAGTTGCCGAACAGCGCGTTGGCGGAGGTATCGCTGCCGGTGAGGAAGACGCCCAGCCAGCCGAGCATGGCGCTGAAGAACGGGAACAGGACGCCGGTGGCGGCGAAGGCGAGGCCGAGGGTGGCGGTGGCGCCGGAGTAATTCATGAGAAACGCGAGGCCGAGCACGCTGGCCACGGTGGCCATGGAGAGGGCGAGTTGGCGGAGCGTGGTGGCGAAGATCCGCGCGCATTTCGCGGGCGGCACGCGGAGCACGAGGCAGGCAACCAAGGCGGCGAGCAAACAGGCGGTGCCCGAGGCGGCCAGCCAATCGAAGCGGAAAACGGCGGCGTAGGCGGAGGGCGCGGCGACGGCGGGCGCGACGCGCTCCACGTGATTGTGGAGGCCGGGCCACTCAAAGAGCATGGTTACCGAGTTGAGAGCTTTCTTCACGCCGTCCTGGCCCCAGATCAACACGAAGGCGACGAGCAGCAGGTAGGGCGACCAGGCGCGGAGAATCGCGCCGAACGGATGATGCACGGCGGGAGGCTGGGCAGTAGACTCGCCTTCGAGTGCAAAGTGGCTGGTGGGGCGCCAGAAGCGAAATAGCAGGATCAGGCTGCCGATGGCGGCCAGGGAACTCAAGATATCCGTGAGCTGCGGGCCGACATAGTTGGACACATAGAACTGGGCGCCGGCGAAGGCGGCGCCGCAGGCGAAGGCGGCGGGCAGGACGCCGCGCAGGGCCTTCCATCCACCCATCACCAAAATCAGGTAGGCAGGCACGAAGAGGGACACGGGAGCGCAGATGCGGCCCACCCAGGTGCTCAGTTCCTGCAAGGGAAGACCGGTGATGCCCGCCAGCGTGACCACGGGGATGCCGATGGAACCGAAGGCGACAGGCGCGGTGTTGGCGAGCAGGCAGATGCCGGCGGCGTAGAAAGGCGAGAATCCGAGTCCGGTGAGCATGGCCGCGGCGACGGCGACGGGCGTGCCGAAGCCGGCCGCGCCTTCGATGAACGCGCCGAAGGCGAAGGCGATGAGGAGGGCTTGCAGGCGGCGGTCGGTGGTGATGTTTCCGACGGAGTCTTTGACGATCTCGAAGTTGCCGGTTTCGAGGGTCAGGCGGTAGAGCAGAATTGCCCACAAGACGATCCAGCCGATCGGGAACAGGCCGAAGGCGGCTCCGTAGGCGGTGGCGGAGACAACCAGTCCGAGGGGCATGCCGTAGGCGGCGACGGCGACCACCACGGCGGCGGCCAAGCCGCTCAACGCCGCGACCCAAGCCGGTTTGCGCCGCACCCCCAACAGAAAGAGCAGCGTGAAGACCGGCAGCGCTGCGACGAGAGCGGACAGCCAAAGGCTGCCCAAGGGCGAGTAGTTCTGCTGCCACATGGTTTCACTGTGGTAATGCATGGGCCGGACGCATGTCAAGCCGGAACCGGTTCAGCGGAACACGCACGCGGCTTGCTTGATATAAGATTGACCCGAGGCCAAACAGCTAGTGACGCTCCACTTCGTCGATTACGTCATCCTTGTGCTCTATTTCGGGTTCGTGTTGGGGATCGGTTGGTTCCTGAAGAAGCGAGTCTCGACGAGCGAAGATTTCCTTACGTCAAAGCATTCCATGCCGCTGTGGATCACCAGCCTGGCGTTCCTGGCGGCCAACATGGGCGCGCTCGAGATGATCGGCATGGCGGGCTCCGGCGCCAAGTACGGGATGATGACCTCGCACTTCTACTGGATCGGCGCTATCCCGGCGATGATCTTCGTCGGGGTCTTCATGATGCCCTTCTATTACGGCAGCCGCGCGCGCTCCGTGCCGGAATACCTGAAGCTGCGGTTCGACGAGAAGACGCGCGGCTTCAACGCGATCACGTTCGCGGTGATGACCATCTTCACGTCGGGCATTTCCATGTACGCCCTGGGCATTCTTTTCCAGGCGCTGTTCGGCTGGAGCTTCGAGGCGAGCGTCCTGACGTCCGCCGCGATCGTGCTCGCCTACACGTACCTGGGCGGCCTGGCGAGCGCGATTTACAACGAGGTGCTGCAGTTTTTCCTGATCGTGATCGGCTTTGCGCCGTTGGCCATCCTCGCCGTGGACAAAGCGGGCGGCTGGACGGGGATGCGACAGCGGCTGGACCCGGTGATGACGGAAGCCTGGCGGCACCTGGGTTCCGCGAATGCGAACCCGATGGGCGTCGAAGTGTTCGGCCTGGTGATGGGACTGGCCTTCGTGCTGAGCTTCGGCTACTGGTGCACGAACTACCTGGTGGTGCAGCGGGCGATGGCGGCGCGCACCATGACCGACGCGCGGAACACGCCCCTGGTGGGGGCGTTTCCGAAGATGCTCATCCCGTTCATCGTGATCGTCCCCGGCATCGCGGCCCTGGCGTTGATGAAGATGGGCAGCGGGTACCAGATCCCGGCCAAGGGCGACGGCTACGACTACGACATGGTGCTGATCACGCTGATGCAGCAGTTTTACCCGTCCGGCATGCTGGGCGTGGGCATCACGGCGTTGATGGCGTCGTTCATGTCGGGCATGGCGGGCAACGTCACGGCGTTCAATACCGTCTGGACGTACGACATCTACCAGAGCTACATCCGCAAGGAAGCACCGGACGCACACTATCTTTGGATGGGCCGGATGGCCACCATTTTCGGCACCGTGCTGTCGATCGGCGCGGCGTACCTGGCGCGGTCGTTCAACAACATGATGGACTTCCTGCAGCTCATCTTCGGCTTCGTGAACGCGCCGCTGTTCGCCACGTTCCTGCTGGGAATGTTCTGGAGGCGCACCACGGCGAACGGGGCCTTCGTGGGCCTGTTGAGCGGAACTTTCGCGGCTGCCCTCACACACGGTCTGACGGTGGCGGAGGGCAAGGGCGGGTGGCTCTCTCCGATGCACACGTTCCCCTCCGGCATGGCGCAGAACTTCTGGGTCGCGATCTGGGCGTGGACGGCGTGCTTCGTGGTCACCATCGTGGTGAGCCTGATGGGCAAGCCGCGGCCGGCCGAGGAGCTGCGCGGCCTGGTGTACGGCCTCACGAACCTGCCCGCCGACGAGCACGAGCCCTGGTACCGGCGGCCGGGCCAGTTGGCGATCCTGGTGGCGATCGGCACAGTGGTCTTAAACTTTCTGTTCTGGTAACTGAGAAACCATGTTCGATCTACGTCTTCCTTCCGGACTCTTCTTCCTTCTGCTGGGCCTGGTGCTGGTTGGATTCGGCGCCGCGGCCGGCGATGCGCACGCGCCTCTGACCACGGTCAACGTCAACCTCTACACGGGCGCGTTCATGATCCTTTTCGGAGGCATTCTGCTATGGCTTTCCCGGCGCAAAGCCTCCTGACGCGCTTCCGCGAGAGATTCGGCGGCGAAGCGCGGCCGCGCCTGTTCCGCGCTCCGGGCCGCGTAAATCTGATCGGCGAGCACACCGATTACAGCGACGGCTTCGTGCTGCCCATCGCGCTGGAGTCCGCCTGCTGGATTGCCGCCGCGCCGAACGGGGGCGGCACGCTGCGCATCGTGTCGGAGAACAACGGCGAGAGCGCGGAGGCCGCCGTCGCGGACCTCGGCTCGGTCCGCCCGGCGGGGGCGTGGCACGACTACGTTGTTGGAGTGGCGGTGGAGCTTCACAAGATCGGCCTGCCGCCGCAGCCGCTCGATTTGCTGATTCACAGTACGGTTCCGGTGGGGGCGGGGCTCAGTTCCTCGGCGGCGCTGGAAGTGTCGGCCGCGCTCGCGCTGCTCCACGGGCGTGATCTCGACAAGGTGGAACTGGCGCGCCTGGCGCGCCGGGCGGAGAACAACTTCGTGGGGATGCCTTGCGGCATCATGGACCAGTTCATCGCCGTTTTCGGCGAGGAAAACGCCGCGCTGCTAATCGATTGCCGTTCGCTCGATCACACTGCCGCGCCGCTACCGGAAGGAGCCTCGATCATCGCGGTAAACTCGATGGTTAAACACGAACTGGGAGCTAGCGCCTATCGCGTCCGCGTGCAAGAATGCAAGGACGCGGTGGAAGCGATTCAGCGGCGGCATCCGGAGGTTCGAAGCCTACGCGATGTGGAGAGCCGCTGGCTCCCGGAACTCGAATCGACGATGCCCGAGAACGTCTACCGGCGCGCCCGCCACGTCACCACGGAGGACGAGCGGGTTCAGGATTTCATCGCTCGCGCGGGCCGCGGCGATCTTGCGGGCATGGGCAGGCTCTTTGTGGGCTCCCACCGCAGTTTGCAGCACGACTATGAAGTGAGCTGCGAGGAGCTCGATTTCCTGGTGGACACGGCGGTGGCGCTGCCCGGAGTGTTTGGGGCGCGCATGACGGGCGGCGGCTTCGGCGGCTGCACCGTGAACCTGGTGGCGCCGGACGCGGTGGCGGGCTTCGAATCCGCCGTGCGCACAGCCTACCAGGGGCGCTTCGGAATCGAGCCCAAGTTCTTCGAATGCCGCCCCTCCGCGGGCGCCGGCGAAGTGAAGGCCTGATGTTCTACGCAACCGTCGACCTTGGTGGCACCAAAATCGCCTGCGGCTTGGGCGACCAGAACGGCAACATCCTCGCCGAGACCACCTACCCCACGCAGTCGCACGAAGGCCCGGCGTCGGTGCTGGACCGCATCGCGTCCATCATCCGGCTGATGGGCGAGCCGGCGGCGCTGGGCATGGGCGTGCCGGGCCTGGTGGATACTTCGCTGGGCGTGACCCGCTTTCTGCCCAACATGCCGGGCCAATGGCGGGACGTTCCGGTGGCGGAGATCCTTTCGCATGCGCTGCATTGCCCGGTCTTTCTGCTGAACGACGCGCGCCTGGCGACGCTGGGCGAATTGAAGTACGGATGGGGCCGGGAAGCCAATTCGATGGTGCTCTTTACCATCGGGACGGGCATCGGAGGCGGCGTGGTGATCGACGGCAAGCTGCGCCTGGGGGCGCTGGGAGCGGCCGGCGAGATCGGCCACCAAACGATCATCCCCAACGGCCCGCGATGCGGCTGCGGCAACCTCGGGTGCCTGGAGGCGCTGGCCAGCGGGCCGGCGATCACGGCGGCGGGGACGCGCCTGATGCTCTCCGGGCTCTCTTCGAAACTGCATGAACTGACCGCGGGGCACGTGTCGCGGATCACGCCCGCGATCATGGGCGAGGCCGCCATGGCGGGCGACACGGCGGTGCGCGAGGTTCTGGAGCAGGCCGGCGAGTACCTGGGCATCGCCATCGCCAACGTCGTCACCACGCTGCATCCGTCGATGATCGTGCTGGGGGGCGGTGTCTCGGCGCTGGCCGATTCGCTGCTCGAACCGGTGCGCCGGACCGTCTATCAGCGCGTACGCATGTTTCCCGTGGACAATGTGCGGATCGAACGTTCGCTGCTCGGCGAGAAGGCCGGGCTCCTCGGCGGGCTGGCGCTCGCGGCTTCCGGCGGCATACTGAATCATAGGGAGAAACCGTGGTCGGCTACAGCTACTTAGACGTTGCGAAGATGATCGATCACTCGCTGCTCAACCCGACGTTGACGGTCGAGGACCTGGAGCGGGGTTGCCGGCTGGCGCTCGATTACGATGCCGCTAGCGTGTGCATCATGCCGTACTACCTGGCTCGCTGCGCCGCGCTGCTGGCGGGGAGCAGCGTGATGCCGAGCACCACGATCGGGTTCCCGCATGGCGGCCACACGACGGCGATCAAGGTGGCCGAGGCGAAGCAAGCCCTGACCGACGGCGGCAAAGAACTCGACATGGTGGTGAACATCAGCAAGGTTCTGAGCGGCGATTGGGCGTATGTGCGGGAGGATCTGCGCGCGGTGATCGAGACCACGCACGGCGGCGGCGCGAAGGTCAAGGTGATCTTCGAGAACTGCTACCTGACGGACGAGCAGAAGATCCGCCTGTGCGAGATTTCGAGCGAACTGGGCGCCGATTGGGTGAAGACCTCCACCGGCTACGGCACGGGAGGCGCAACGCACGCCGATCTCTCGCTGATGCGCAAGCACTCCGCCCCGAATGTCCAGGTGAAGGCCGCGGGCGGCGTGCGCGACCTGGATGCCCTGTTGGCCGTGCGCGCGCTCGGCGTCACGCGCTGCGGCGCGACGCGCACCGCATCCATGATGGACGAGGCCCGGCGCAGGCTGGGACTGGAGCCGATTATTTCTTCGGCTGTTGAGCCGGCGGCGGCTGGCTACTGACGCGCGTTCCCGCGCGCACCTCGTCGGTGCCGCGCTTGAGGATCTCATCGCCCGCGGCCAGCGCGCCCAGAACCTGTACTTTGTCTCCCGCCGGACCGGCGCGCCGCACATCCACCCACTCGGCGGCGCCGTTGCGAATGCGCACGACGAAACTGCGCTCCGTGTTGGTGGCGATGGCGGTGGGCGGCACGAGCAGCGCCGCGCCTTCGCTTCGCGCGGGCCAGGCCACTTCCGGATACATGCCCGGCGCGAGTTGTCCAGCGGCGTTGTCCACGTCCGCTTCCACCGGGAGCGTACGCGTCCTGGCGTCGAGCGAGCGCGGGTTGCGGGTCACGATGCCGCTGAACTGCCGTTCCTTGTAGGCGGGCACGGTGAACGCGATGCGCAGGCCGGGCGTGACGTTGCCCGCGGCCGGCTCCGGTACCGCGACCACCAGCCGGAGCCGTTGGGTCTGTTCGATCTTCACGAGCGGTTCCGCTTGCGGACCGGCGAGCGCTCCGGGATGCAGATAGCGTTCCGTCACCACGCCGTCGAAGGGAGCGGTGACGCGCAGGTACGACGCGAGTTCGCGGAAGGCGGACACTGACGCCTGCGCCGCGCGGGTGGAACTCTCGGCCGCTCTCACGGCCGCCAAGGCGCCCTCGCCTGCCTGCTCGGCGAGCACGACTTCATGCGCCGCGACCGCGCCCGGGGTCCTGGCGGCTTCTCTGAGGCGGGCGAGCGTGCTCTCCGCCGCCCGGCGCCGCGACTCGGCCTCCGCGCGCAGCGATTCCGCGGACGCCGCCTTCGCTTCCGCCTCGGCGATTTGCGCCGCCATCTCCGGCGCGCTGAGCACGGCGATCAACTGTCCTTTGCGAACGGTACTGCCGCGGTCGACCTCGATCCTCTCGACGAAGCCAGCCACGCGCGCGCGGAGTTCCACCGACTGGTAGGGGAGCAACTCGCCCGGCAGCCGCACTCCACGCGTCAGCTCGCGCGCTTCGACGCGCACCGTTTCCAGGCTCTGCGCCCCGAGCGAAACAGCGGCCAGGGCCGCCAGACTAACGAGCTTCATACCATCGACTCTCCGGGTCGTCGGGATCGAGCGACGGCGAGACGGGCGCGCGCCGCCGCGCGCCGCCATACACGGCGGGCAGCACGGTGAGGGTCGCGAACGTCGCCAACAGCAAACCGCCGATCACGGCGCGGCCCAGCGGCGCGGTCTGCTCACCGCTCTCGCCGAGCCCCAAGGCCATGGGCAGCATGCCGAGGGTCATCGCGGAGGCGGTCATGAGCACGGCACGCAGCCGGCCGCACGCTCCTTCGGCCGCATCGCCGCCCGCCCGTTCGCTGAACGAAACCACGAGAATCGCGTTGGCAACGGCGATGCCCGTGGCCATGATCGCGCCCATGAACGACTGGACGTTGAGCGTCGTGCCGGTGAGCGTCAAGGTCAGCGCGACGCCGGCCAGCACCGCGGGCACGGTGGACAACACAACGAACGCGAGGCGGAAACTCTGAAAGCTGGCGGCCAGCAAGAGGAAGATGGCGGCGACGGCCAGCAGCAGGCCCAGGCGCAGCCCTTCCATCGTTTGTTCGAGCGGCGGCGCCTGGCCGCGCAGATGCACGGCCACGCCGCGCGGCGCCTCGCCCGCGCGGCGGATGGCCTCGCGCACCTCGGGAACCACTTGCCCCAAAGGCTTTCCTTCGATGTTCGCGGTGAGGCTGATGACGCGCTGCATGTTGTAGCGATCCACCTGCCCCATCGCCGTTCCCGTTTTCACTTCCGCGACATCGCCCAGCAGCGGCCTCGACGCGCCGTTCGCCATCACGGGCAGTTCCCTTACGTCGTCCGCCGACGCGACCTCATGCTGGGGAATCTCCACTTGGATCTGGAAGGCGTTGCCGCTGGCGGGATCGCGCCAGTAGTTCGGATCAATGAAACGGCTGGACGACGTGCCCGCCACGAGCGACTTCGCCACGCCCGCCATGGTCAGTCCATATTGACCGGCGCGGTCGCGATCGACGGAGACTTCGAGCGTCGGGTAGTCCATGGGCTGGGCGTAGGCGAGGTCGCGCAGGGAACCGACCTTCGCCAGTTCCTCGCGGACCTTCGCGGCGTGCGCGCGATTCGCCACCAGGTTCGGCCCTTGCACGGCGACCTCGATCGGAGCGGGCGCGCCGAACGACATCACCTGTCCGACAATGTCGCCTGCTTCGAATGTCGCGGTCACGCCGGGCAGGTCGCGCCGCAGCCGGGCGCGGAGGCGCTCTTCGAAGCCCCGCTCCGGCGCGCGCTCGAGCGAAAAGCGCAGCACCGCCTCGTGCGGTCCGCTCGTCCAGAGGTAGATGGTGTTCACCGGATAACTGGCCGGCTGCACACCGATGAAGCCTGTGCTGATGCGCAGGTTTCCTTCGCCGGACTCTGCGCGGATCGAGTCCAGCGCGCGCAAGGCCACCAGTTCCGTGCGCTCGATGCGCGTGCCCGTGGCCGCGCGCAGGCGCACCTGATAGAGTCGCGCGTCCGTCCTCGGGAAGATCTCCGTGCCGATGCGGGGGACCAGGAACCAGAGCAGCGCCGCGCTCCCCAGCGCATAGGCCGGCAGCACCAGCCAGCGGCCGCGCAGCACGGCTGTGAGATAGGCGCGGTACCAGCGCTGCCAGCGGCCCGGCGGGCTTTCGTGTCCCGGCTTGAGAATCCGCACGGATAGCACGGGCACGAGCGTGCTGGATAGCACGTACGACGAAACCATCGCGAACCCGACTGCGAGCGACAAGGGCACGAACAACTGGCGTCCCGCGCCTACCATGAAGAACGAGGGAACGAACACGGCGAGAATCGAGGCCATGGATAGCAAGCGCGCGGCCGCCGTTTTCGAACAGGCTTCCACCACCGCGCGCGCCGTGGGCAGGCCGCGCGAGAGATGCGAGTGGATGTTTTCGATTTCCACTGTCGCTTCGTCCACCAGCACGCCGACGGCGAGCGCGAGGCCCCCCAGGGTCATGATGTTGATGGTCTGCCCCGCCGCCCAGAGCCACACCACGGCGGCGAGCAGGGAAGCGGGAATGGTTGCGATGACGATGGTCGCGCTTCGCCAGTCGCGCAGGAACAGGAGCACCGCGAGACCCGTGAGCACAGCGCCGAGCAGCCCTTCGGTGATCAGCCCGCGAATCGCGTTCACGACGTAACCGGACTGGTCGAACTCCAGCCGGATCTCGACGTCCTCGGGAACCGCCGCGCGCATGGCGGGCAGCGCTTCCTTCACGCGCTGCAAGACGGCGAGCGTGGATGCATCCGCGCGCTTGGTGACCGGGATGTAGACCGTGCGCCGGCCGTTGACGTGAGCATAGCCGGTGACGATGTCGGTGCCGTTCTCAATGACCCCGATGTCCCGCAGGTAGACGGCGGGAACCGCGCCCGGGCGTACGGGCGCGTCCATCAGTTCGTTGAGGTTGCCTCCGAGCGTGGCGTTTGTGGTGGCGATGCGGGTGACATCGCCGGTACGCACGTTCCCCGAAGGCATCACCGCCGAAGCGCGATTCACCGCCGCGATCGCTTCATCCGGGGAGATACGGTACGAGCGCAGCCGCTCCGGGTCGAGCCGCACGACGATGGTGCGCTGGTTCCCGCCGAAGGGTGGCGGGGCGGAGACGCCTGGGAGCGTGGCGAAGAGCGGCCGCACGCGGTTCAGCGCGAAGTCCTGCATCTCACCGGGCGTGCGGATCGGGCTGGAGAACGTCAGTTGGCCGACGGGGACGGAACCGGCGTCGAAGCGAACCACGAAGGGCGGCACCGCGCCCGGCGGCATGAAGGCGCGCGAACGGTTCACGTTGGCCACCACCTGCGCCATGGCTTGCGCCATGTCGGTGCCCGGATAGAACACGAGCTTCATCAGCGATGCGCCCTGGATGCTCTTCGATTCGACGTGCTCGATGCCCGTCACGTAGAGGAAGTGATACTCGTAGTAGTAAGTGAGGAAGCCTTCCATCTGGGCCGGATCCATGCCGCCGTACGGCTGCGCGACGTAGATCGCGGGCGCGCCGAGGTCCGGAAAGATGTCCACGGGCATGCGCTTCACGGCGAGGCCCGCGCACAGCGCCACGGCCAACAGTGCGACGAATACCGTCACCGGCCGTCGTAGCGCACCGCGTACCAGCCACATCGCTCAGCGGCTCCCTTCCGAGATGACGGGGCGCAGATCGCCTTCGGCCGTGGCCACCGCCAGGCGGGCACGCCACACCGCGAGCCGCGCGAGGCGCTCGTCGATCTCCGCCTGCGTCAACAGGCGCTGGGCTTCCGCCACCTCGATCAGCGTGCTCAATCCCGACTGGTAGCGGGCCGCGGCTTGGGACTCCGCCGCGCGCGCGGCCTCCAAAACGCGCGGCATGTTGCGCGCCACCGCGACGGCCCCGTCGAGCGCCGCGCCGGCCCGCTCCCGGCGAGCTTTCAGATTGCGCATCAGCTCTTCGTACCGCGCCGTCTCGGCCCGTTCGCGTTGCGATTCCGCTTCCCGCCGGGCCTTGATCGCGGGCAGATCGAAGAGCGGGAACGTGACCGTGAGGCCGGCGCCGTAGTTGTAGATGTTGGGCCCGAGGCCGCTCGCCGCGCCGCGCGTCGTGCCGTCCGGATTCGCGCCGGTGCCGCGCGCATAGCTGGAGCCCTGCGCGGTGACCTTCGGATAGAAAGCCAACTCGGACACCTTGCGCCGCGCGCGCGCTTCGTCCACGGCCGCGTTCTGCTCGCGGGCCGCCGGATGGGCTGCCGGCGCCCCGGTCCCCGCCGTCGCCTCCGTGGGCATCGTCAAGAGCGAACCCGGCGCCAGCGCGGCGTCGGGATGGCCGGTGAGTTCCGCTAACGTGACGCGCGCTACGCGCAGCGCCTGCTTCGACTGGATGACCTGTGTTTCAACCAATGCCAACTCCGCCCGCGCCCGAGCGGCATCGGCGCCGGGCCGTAAACCAGCCTGCACCAGCGCGTCCACCTGCTGGGCGAGGACGCGCGCGCGGGCGACGGCGGCTTCCGCGCCCAACACGGTCTGCTCCGCCGCGAGCACGGTGAGAAAGGCGTCCGCGGTCATGGTGGCGATGTCGAAGCGCACGCGCTCCACAGCCAGCTCCGCGCGCGTCCGCGCCAGTTCGGCGGCCTCCACGTTTGCCTTGCGATACCCGAAATCAAAAGGCTCCCAGGACACCGTGAGGCCGGTGGCCGTTCCCCAGACGCCGCCCAGGTCGTTCTCCGGCTTCGGCGGACCAGAGATCGAAGGCATGGGCAGTCCGGGAAGAACCATGCCGAAGATGTTGTTGCGTGTCGCGCGATTGACCTGGCCGAAGAGGTCCGCTTTGGGCAGATAAGCGGTGCGGGCAAGGTTGATGCCCGCGGCCGCTTCGGCCAGGCGGGCTTCGGAAACGCGAATGGAAGGATAGCCGGCCTGGGCTTGCGTCACGGCCTGCTCCAAGTTCAACTCCGCGAGCGTTACTTGCGCGTGCGCCGCGAATGCCGACGCGATCAGCAGCAGGAGCCTACTCACGGCAGATCCCGCGCTTGCTCGATCTGACGAACGACGCCAGGTGGAGTGCCTCGGGCGTGCCGACCTCGGTTTCGATGCGCTGCAAAGCGTCTTCGAGTTTGAGTCCGCTTCGAAACAGGAGCTTGTACGCGCGTTTCAACGCCCCCACCTGCTCGACGCCGAACCCCGCGCGCCGCAAGCCCACCAGGTTCAGCCCGCGCGGCTGGACGTCGAACTCGGTGTAGAGAAAGAACGGCGGCACGTCCATGTTCACGCGCGTGTTGCCGCCGATCATCGCCAATCGGCCGATCTTCGAGTACTGGTGAACCACCACGCCGCCGGAGAGGAACGCCTGGTCCTCGACCTCGGCGTAGCCTGCCACGAGGGCGCAACTTGCAATCACGGTGTTGCTCCCGATCCTGCAGTTATGCGCGATGTGGCCGGAGGTCATGATGTAGTTGTTGTCGCCGACCTCGGTGACGGTTTCCGCCTGTGTGCCGCGCGAAATCGTATAGTGTTCGCGGATCTTGTTGCCGTTGCCGATCTTCAGATAGCTGCGCGTGCTGCGCGAAAACATCTTGTCCAGCGGATCCGTGCCGAGCACCGTTCCCGCCGAGATCTCATTGGCATCGCCCATGGTGGTCCAGCGTTTGACGAACACATAGGGCTCGAGCAGACAGCCGGGGCCGATCACGACGTCCTGTTCGATGACGCAGTACTCGCCGATCACGCACTGGGGTCCGATCACCGCTTCCGGGTGCACGCGCGCCGTGGGCGCCACCACGGCGGACGGGTCGATGGCCATAAGCTTGTATCATACGAAACGTGCGCGTGCGCGAACTCGCCGATTGGCTCGGCGCTACCTACGAAGGGGACGGTGAGCGGGAAGTCACCGCGGCCGCACCGCTCGAAACAGCGGGCGCTGAGGAGTTAAGTTTCGTTTCCGGCCGCAAGGCCCTGGCCGCCGCTTCGGCCTCGGCCGCGGGCTGTCTGATCGTGCCGCCCAGTTATGTGAGCGACGGTCGCACGCTGATTCGCGCCGCCGAGCCGCGCACGGCCTTTGCGCGCGCGGTCAGCCGCCTTCATCCGAGGCCGGCACCGGAACCGGGAGTGCATCCTTCAGCGGTGATCTCGCCCGCGGCGATCCTCGGGTTCGGCTGCTCGGTGGGCCCGCAGGTGTCGATCGGCGAAGGCACCCGTCTGGGGGCAGGTTGCGTGATCGAGGCGGGGTGCGTGATCGGCGCCCGGGTGACGTTGGGGGAGCGCTGCCGGCTGGCGGCCAACGTGACCGTGTACGACGACGTCGACATCGGAGATCGCACCATTCTCCACTCCGGGAGCGTGATCGGCGCCGATGGCTTCGGCTTCGTGCTGCAGGAGGACCACTACGAGAAGTTCCCGCAGGTGGGCCGCGTCTCCATCGGCAACGACGTTGAGATCGGCGCGAACTCCTGCGTGGACCGCGCGGCGCTGGGCGTGACCTGGATCGGCGACGGCGCAAAGCTCGACAACATGGTGCACGTGGGCCACAATTGCCGCATCGGCCGGCACGTACTGATCGCGGCGCAAACGGGTTTCGCGGGCGGCGTGGTGGTGGAGGATTACGCGGTCATCGGCGGGCAGGTGGGCATTGGAGACAAGGCGCGCATCGAATCGCGCGCCGTGCTCGGCTCGGGCGCGGGCGTATTGAGTTCGAAGATCGTGCGCGCGGGCCAGGTATTGTGGGGCACACCGGCGCGCCCGCTCAAGGAACATCTGGAGCAACTGGCGAACCTGGCGCGACTGCCCGATCTGCGCCGCGAGCTGGCGGAGATAAAGGAGCGGCTGAAACAACTCGAGCGCTCATGATACTGGTGATCGGAGGCGCGAGCCGCAAGATCGGCAAGACATCGGTGGGGGCGGGGATCGTGCGCGAACTCGCTTCGTTCGGATGGGGCGCCGTCAAGATCACGCACCACGCGGAACACGGCGCGTCGCTGGAAGAAGAGCGAGCGCCGGCCGCCAACGACAGCGGCCGGTACCTGGCGGCGGGCGCGCGTCAATCGTGGGTCCTGCGCTGCACGGACGCCGCGATGGCCGAAGCGAAGCGCATGGTCGAGCCGTTGCTGGCGATGCAGCCGAATACGATCATCGAATCGAACCGGATCGTCGAGCACATCGAATTCGATCTCTATCTGTTAGTAGTCGATCCAGCTTCGCCGCCGCTCAAGGAGTCCGCGCGGCGGTTGTTAGACCGCGCGGGCGCATTCGTGCTGGTGAACCGGGCCGAGGCCGGAGAGTGGCTTCCGGCGGAGACGCCGCGCTTTACCGCGGCTGCGCCAGGATATGCGTCGCCGGATCTGACACGTTTCGTGCGCAGCCGTCTTTGGCCGCCGGGAGAGCGACCACAACCTGCAGGCGCCCCTCATGGATCATCTCCACGGTAACGCTGCCGCCATGCGCCTCAGCGATGCGCCGGGTGCTTGCCAGAGCCAGGCCGGAGCCGCCGGGCAGATGCGCGGCGAAAGGCTCCAGCAAGGGCCGCGGGTCGCTCTTCGGCAGTCCGCAGGCGTTGAAGGCAGCCCACAGCGTGACCATGTCCGATGAGAGCCCGGTGGCGATTTCGAGGTTGCAGAACGGCCCGCCCGCTTTGTTGGCGAAGGCCACCAGACTGCGCGACAAGTGCTCGCCCTGAGCGGGGTCCAGGGAAACCAGCGGGAGGCCATCGGCAAGCAGGAGCCGGGCTTCGCGGGCGCCTGCGAGCGATTCGTCGCCGCAGGCACGGGTGATCAACTCGTTCACGTCGACCAGCACGGGCTGCGGGGCTGCGGCCTGCAGGTAGTGAATCGCGTCATCGAGGATCCAGTTGGCGTGCTCCACGAGCCGCTGCAGTTTTTCGATCTGCTCGAGGGTTCTTTCGTCGCGCTGGTTCGCGGTGATGCGCAGGTAATAGGCGATGTTTTCGATGGCACTCAACGGCTGGCGCAGCTCATGCGCCAGGTGCTGGACCACCGTCGGGCTGTCTAAGCCTTGCGATGCTGGCGCCGGGACTGCGATCGAGCGGATTGAAGAAGCCGGAGAGGACATGCCGCGCAACGAGGGACCCCCGTATTCTACCTCGGCCCCCGGTTCGCGGGCCGGTACTAGAGGTTATATTTTTCGCCGGCCGTAGAGGGCTTGCCGGTGTAGTGCGGCGTATGATGAATGTCGGCGTGATCCTCGACGGCTTCGAGGTGAGTCACCACCTCGGCGGGGGCGGTCAATTGGCGCGACAGACGCTCCTCGATCTCGGTTGCCGCGCGATGCGCCTCGCCTACTGTTGCCGTCGACGGAAACAGAAGATGCACTTCGATGAGCAGCCGCTGCCCGGTGTAGCGGTAACGAACACCGTGATATTGCAGACCGAACTCCGCGCAGAGTACATCGAGCTTCTGCCGCAACTCGTGGCCGATGGAGGGATCCGCATAGTCCATCAAACCGCGGGCTGAACGCCACACGAGGTTGCCGCCGGACCAGAGGATGTTGAGCGCGACGAGGATGGCGACGATGGGATCCAGCACCTTCCATCCGGTGGTGAGCACGAGCGCCAAACCAGCGATGACACCGAAGCTGGTCCAGCTATCGGTGAGCACATGCTTGCCGTTCGCTTCCAAGATCAAAGATTGCGCCCGCTTGCCGATGCGAAGCAGGTAGAGGCCGAGAGCGAGGTTGAGGACCGCCGCGGCGAGGACGATCGCGGCGCCTTCATTGAGGCGCTCCAGTTGGATGCCGGTGAGCCATTTCTCGACCGCCGCGGCGATGATCGCGGCAGCGGCGAGGATGATCATGGCACCTTCGAAGCCCGCGGAGAAGAACGTGATGCGCTCGTAGCCGTAGAGAAAGGCGCGGTCGGCGGGCCGAACGCTAAGCCAGAGGCTGAAGGCCGCGAAGGTGACGGCGACCACGTGGATCACGGACTCGGCGGCGTCGGAAAGAATCGACGCGGAACCGGTCATCGCGTACGCGGCGACCTTGCCGGCGAGCATGAGGAGGCCCGTGGCGAGCGACAAGCGCATCGCGAACCGGGCCTCGCGGACCGCTTTCGAACCCTCCGCAGCCGGGCTGGACACCAAGGCGATTATAGCGTTCGCTTCGTTGCGCGGCGGCGGCCACCTCCACTATCCTCCAGTTAGGTGGCAACTGGGCGCCGCCTGCTACTGAATGCGCCTCGTCCCTCCGTACATCGAATCGCTGCAGCCTTACCAGGCCGGGCGAAGCATTGAAGAAGTGAAGCTGACGTACGGCCTTGATAAGGTCGTCAAGCTCGCTTCGAATGAGAACCCTCTCGGCCCGTCGCCGCAGGCCGTAGCGGCCATGCGGCGCGCGCTCGACAACCTCCATCTGTATCCGAGCGGGGGCCTGGAACTCCGCCGGACGCTCGCGGAGCAGTTCGATCTTCGGGTGGAAAACGTGGTGGCGGGCAGCGGTTCGGAAGGCATCATGTCGAACATCATTCGCGCCTTCCTGTGCGACGAGGACGAAGTGCTGACCACGGAATCCGCGTTCATCGGTTTCCAGGTGCTCGCCAGGTCGCGCGGGGTCAAGTACCGCACGGCGCCGTATCGCCGCTGGGCCTACGACCTGCCCGCGCTGGCCGCGGCCATCAATGAGCACACCAAGATCGTCTACCTGGCGAATCCGAACAACCCCACGGGTACGATCTTCACCAAGCAGGAGTTCGACGCGTTCTACAAACACGTGCCAGAGCGCGTGCTGATCATTCTCGACGAAGCGTATTTTGAATACGCCGCCGACAACCCGCGGTATCCGAACTCGATGCACTACCGCTACGACAACGTGATCACGCTGCGCACGTTTTCGAAGATCTACGGGCTGGCCGGCATTCGCATCGGGTACGGCTTCGCGCACCAGGACTTGATCGCCAACCTGCTGAAAGTGAAACTGCCGTTCGAACCGAGCACCGTGGCGCAGGCGGCAGGCATCGCCGCGCTGGCGGATCGCGAGTTCCTGCACCGATCGCTGGAGCTGAACGCGCGTGGACTTCGCTTCCTGGCGCAATCGCTGCGCGAGTTGGGGTTTGAGCCGGCGCCTTCGGAGGCGAACTTCCTGATGGTCCCGCTGGGCTCAGCCGAGGCGGCCGGACAACTCACCGAGTCGCTGTTGCGGCGCGGCGTGATCGTCCGTCCGCTGGGCGCGTTCGGCCTCCCGCATTGCGTGCGGATCAGCACGGGCACGGACGAAGAGAACGAGATCTGCGCGGAGGCGCTCCGCCAGATCGGCGCCCCCGCCGCCGCGCACGAAAGGTAGATTGTCATGCCGGAACTCGCCGAAAACACCGCGGCCCAACGGGCCGGCGATTTTCTGCCCTTGAACGGTACGGACCACGTGGAGTTTTACGTGGGCAACGCCCGCCAGGCCGCGCACTTCTATCGCACCGCGTTCGGAATGCGACTGACCGGCTACGCGGGACCGGAGACGGGGCGCCGCGACCGCGCGTCGTATGTTCTGGAACAGGGCAAGATCCGCTTCGTCTTCACCACCGCGCTCCGCCCCGATCATCCCGTTGCGCTGCACGCACAGCGGCATGGCGACGGCGTGAAGGCCGTGGCGCTCTGGGTGGACGATGCGGAGGCCGCCTGGCGCGAGACGACGAAGCGCGGCGCGGTGAGCGTGGAGGAGCCATACACGCTGCGCGACGAGCGGGGCGAGGTCCGGCTTTCGTCCATCGCCGCTTACGGCGAGACGGTGCATACCTTCGTCGAGCGTTCGCGATACGGCGGTGTATTCCTGCCCGGTTATACGGCGATGGGCGAAGACCGCATCGCGCGGCCCGTGGGATTGCTGCACATCGACCACATGGTGGGCAACGTCGGCTGGGGGGAGATGAACCGGTGGGTGCAGTTCTACCAGGACGTGATGGGGTTCCAACTGTACCAGACGTTCGACGACAAGGACATCAGCACGGAGTATTCGGCGCTCATGTCGAAAGTGATGTCGAACGGAAACGGCCGCGTGAAGTTCCCGATTAACGAGCCCGCCGAAGGCCGCCGCAAGAGCCAGATCGAGGAGTACCTGGACTACTATCAGGGACCCGGCGTGCAGCACATCGCGATGGCCACGGGCGACATTGTGGACACGGTGACGCGGTTGCGCGAGCAGGGAATCGACTTCCTTCGCGTTCCGGGGACGTACTACGAAGAACTGGCGGCGCGCGTGGGCAGGATCGACGAACCTATCGCGCAGCTTGCCGAACTGGGCATTCTGGTGGACCGCGACGAGGAGGGCTACATGCTCCAGATTTTCACCAAGCCGGTGGAGGACCGCCCCACGCTGTTCTTCGAGATCATCCAGCGCAAAGGGTCGCGCAGTTTCGGCAAGGGCAACTTCAAGGCGCTGTTTGAGGCGATTGAGCGCGAACAAGCGCTGCGCGGGAACCTGTGAAGCTGTGCACGTTCGAAGTACCCACGCCGGTGGGCCGTGTGCGCCGTCTGGGCGCGGTGGTTTCCGAGGGCATCGTCGACCTGAACTTCGCCTACGCGCTGAGCCTGGCCGATCAAGGAGAAGGACGGCCGCAGCGGGCGGCGGACGTGCTGCTGCCCGCCAGCATGCGCGAGTTCCTGGAGGCGGGACCGCGCGCGATGGACCGGGCGCGGGAAGTCCTGGAGAGCCGGGTGGACGGCCCGGGCTTGAACGGCGAGACGCTGCTCTACCGGCCGGGCGAAGTCCGCCTGCTGGCGCCGATTCCGGACCCGCCCTCGCTGCGCGATTTCTATGCCTTCGAAGACCACGTGAAGCGCGGCTTCGAGAAGCGGGGCGAGCCGATGCCGAAGGAATGGTATGAGATCCCGGTCTACTACAAGAGCGGCCACGCCAACATCGCGGGCCCGGATGAGGACGTGCTCTGGCCGCGCTTCACGGAGAAGTTCGACTACGAACTGGAGCTGGCGATCGTCATCGGCCGGCGAGGAACGAATCTGAAGGTCGGCGAAGCGAAGTCGGTGATCGCCGGCTACACGGTGATGAACGACTTCAGCGCGCGCGACATCCAGCGGCAGGAGATGAAAGTGCGGCTGGGTCCGGCGAAGGGCAAGGACTGGGCGACCGGCCTCGGCCCGGTGCTGGTGACGCCGGATGAATTGCCGGACCCCTACAACCTGCGCATGACGGCGCGCGTGAACGGCGAACTGTGGAGCGACGGCTCGAGCGGCTCGCTGTACTGGGACTTCGAACAGATGCTCGAGTTCCTGACGCGCGACGATACGGTGCACCCGGGCGACGTGATCGGCTCGGGGACGGTGGGCACGGGATGCGGTCTTGAACTGGACCGCTGGGTGCAGCCGGGCGACACGATGGAGCTTGAGATCGAGCACATCGGTGTGCTGCGCAACCGGGTGGTCAAGCGGGCGGCCGGGGCGTGATCGCCGGGCGGGACGCGGCCGGGCCCGGCTACAGGCGTTCCTTCTCCGCCGCGGGGAGATTCGAAAGCGCGGGTTTCAGATCCGCCGCCGCCAGCGCCTCGAGCAGCGCGCCCGCCGCGGGTTCATACTCGGGCGGCCCCACGACGGTGCCTTCCTCCAGTTCCAGGATGTGCCGGAACTGCTCGCGAACGCGGTCGCTCCGCCAGACGCCGCCGATGTGCGCCACACGCACCGCGTCGCCTTCCTGAAACAACTGCCCGCGAACGGCGGCGGTGTAGGAAGCCAACTGCTGGGCGGCGTTCTTCAAGACTTCACCCGCCAGGGCGTCGCCCTCCTGCGCGGCGCGGTCGACCAACTGCGAGTAGCCGGCGATTTTGGGGCGCGGGTAATCGGTGGTGTAGAAGCGATGCATCAGATCGTTTACGTCCCGCGCGCCGGTGGCTTCGAGCAGCAGCGCGCGCAACGCGGTAGCCGGACCCCAACCTTCTTCGTAGCGCAGCGCGGCGCGCAGGGCCTGCCGCACGATGTCGAACGCGCCGCCCTCGTCGCCGTAGACGTAACCCCAGCCGCCCGCGCGCGCCGTGCGGCCCTGGCCATTGCGGCCGAAGGCCATCGACCCGGTCCCCGCAATGATGATGATGCCGGGGCGGCCCGCGGTGGCGCCGGCGAGCGCGATGAGGCCATCGTGGGTGACCGTCAGCCGCTGGGTGTTGATCATCTTCTCGAGGATCTCTTCCTTGTCGGCCGGGCCGCCGCTGAAGCCCAGGCACGCGGCTTCAAACCGCGCGCGCAGCGGATCGAGTCCCGCCTTCCGGCACGCTGCTTCGACACAGCCGCGAATGGCCACCATGAACTTGGCGCGACCCTCGGGTCCTTTGACGTGATTGCAGGGGCCGCCGCGTCCCGCGCCGAGGACGACACCGAGTTCATCGCCGATCAGAGCGGTGGTGCTCGATTGGCCGCCGTCCACGCCGAGGAAGAGCCGCATGCTCAGTCCAGCTTATACAAGCGGCCCGTGAAGGTGGACGCGACTTCGGTGAGGCCCCAGGCCGCGGGCTTCTCGCGGAAATCGGCGGCGCCGTGATCGCCGTCGTCCACCAGCAGGTAGGCGATGCCGCGCAGTTTCAGTTCGAGGATGGCGTTGCGCCGCAGCCGGTAGGCGAGCGGGTTGGATGACTCCCTGGGCTTGCCGCCCAGCGACACGGTCCGGCCGGAGGCGTTGACGCCGTTCAAGCGCATGCGGACCTTGTGCTGATCGTCGGTCATTTCGAGGGCCACCGCGTCGATGCGCTCCTCGCGGCCGAAATCGACCTCGATGCGCATCCCGGGCTCGATCGTCTGCCAGGAGCGCCAGCGGGTGACGGGGCTGTTGTCGAACGCCATCTGGATTTCAAACGGATTGGGCGCGGCGCTGAGGCGCCACTCGGGACGGCGTTCCAGTTCTTTGCCTTCCCGGTAGACGCGCAGCTCGGTGATGTTCCAGAAGTCCGGTTCCCCGCGCTCGGTTTGCACGAGCGTGATGCGGCGCAGCGGTTCCGGCTCGAACGCGAAGGTGAAGCGGCGCTTGGCCCAGAAGGCGTCGATCAAAGGCGTGAGGAGGATGTCGCGGAGGACCTGATTTTCAGCGCCCTGATAGCCGGCGACGATCTCGCGCGTGGTGTAGGCCTCCATCAACGGGCTGAACGAGAACACGCGGGCGCCCTCGGGAACGTGGGCCTCAATCATCCGTGCGATCGAGTAGCCTTGCGATTTGGCGCGCAGCCATTGATCTTCCGGCGTAATGCGCAGCGCGGCTTTCCAGGGGATCTCCGCGAGGCGCCAGGCATAGGGATCGCAATACCGGTTGACCACCGCGTACCAGGACAGCACGGCGTGCCCGGCGGTGAGTGCCAGCAGCAGGGGGCGCCAGGGCAACGCGAGCGCCAGGGCGAGCGACCAGAACGGCAAGGCGGGAATCAGGAATCGTGTACCGATGTTGCCGGCGTAGGGCAACGTAAACAGCACGGCGGCAGCCAGCGCACGGCGGCCCTCCGCGTTCCGAATCGCGAACAGCGCGAGCGGAGCCAGTAGGAAGAGCGGCCCAAGAACGCCGCTCAGCTTCTGTCCTCGCACGGCGGCTTCGAGCGGGATCTGGCGGCGGTCTTCCAGACCGTAGGTGCGCAGAAAGGCGCTCCACTCGCGTTCGAAGGAAACGTGCACATACGGGTTGGGGAAGACCGCGTTGAGGAACGGCGAAACCGGATTGCGAAGGACGATCCAATTCTTCGCCATCCACGGAACGATCATCGCCGCCGCGCACAGTGCGACGATCGCGGCCGGCCGCAGGGCGCGGCGCTTCCAAAGCACAACCGCCAGGGCGTAGGGCAGGGCGAGGAACGCCGTGTACTTGATGCCGTAGCCGAAGCCGGCCAGCAGACCGATGGGAATCAGCAGGGGGCTGTGCTGCCGTTCGCGCCAGAGATGGAGGAGGTAGAAGAGAGCGAAAAGAGTGGCGGCGAGCGCGGAATCGTTGTAGGCGGCGGCGGCGTCCGCTCCGGCCACCGGGCTCAGGAAAACGAACAGCGCGGCCGCGACGCCCACCCATGGGCGGCCGATCCGCCGGCCGAAGTGCAGCAGTGCGAACGCCAGCGCGATAAAGAACGACAAGTGCACCAGGGCCGAACCGGAGTGCTTGCCGAACGGCCAGTTGAACAGGAACAGCATCTCCACGCCCTGCGAGAGATGGCCGTACATGTTTGTGGTGATGGGCACGAAGCCGTGGGCGCGGTAATAGCGGCCGGCCAGGCCGAGGTGGTAGCTGTCCGGGCTCCACTCGGGAGCCATGGCGTTCATGACGTAGACGAACAGGAAGGGCGTGAACAGCGCGGCGAAGGTCCATTGCGCCGGGCGCGGCATGGGCGCAAGGGCGGGCGCCGCGGGTTCGCGAGCCCAACGCCACGCGGCGGCGATGGCGAGAGCCGCGACGGCCACGACCACGCCCTTGTGAACCAAGCCCGCGGCGGCGAGCAGGAAGACCAGCAGACTGAGCAGCGGCGCGCCGCAGAGGAACCCGAGGGGCGCGGCTTCGCGGGGGTCCAGGCCGATGCCGAGGGCGCGCAGGAGGAGGCGTCCCAGCGCCATGGCGGTACCGATGGCGAGCGCCGCGCCCAGCAGAACGTACAGCGCGGCGGGCATCTACTCGAGGAACCCGGCCGCCGTGAGGATGAGCCCCAGCGAGTTGCCGTCCGGCGTCTTCAGCGTTCCGCTCAGATTCGCGGTTACCACGGTGGGGCTGTCGACAGTGAGCCAGTTGAGGGGCACGAGTTTCTCGAAGATCTGCGCGCCGTCCTTGGTGTAGGTCACCGACTCCAGCGGCCGGCCGTTCACGGAGTACTTGATGGTGAGCGGGCCGGTGGCCTTGAGCACGTCGCTGTGCAGGTGGAACTCAAGCCGCAGCTTCCGGTGTGAGATGTCCTTCAACTGGAACTGGAAGGTTGGCTTTTGTTGGGTCCACCGGAAGCGGCCGGCTTCCACGTGAGGGCTGATGTCGCGCAGGAAGTGGACTTCGGCGGCGGGCTCATCGACGCGCACGAACTCCCGTAGAGAACTGGGCTCAGGGCCGGTCACGGGCTTCCGCTGCATGGGCGGAGCGTAGGTGTCCGGGATGGATACACAGCCCGTCAAGGCCAACAGAGAGAAGGCGATGCAGCAGAAGAGGCGGCGGCTCGACATGCCCGAAGCTTGATGCTACCATGCGAAACACTATGCGACTCATGAAGACACTGGCGTTGTCACTGACCCTCGGCGCGCTGCTGGTTTCGGCGCAGGCTCCGAAGGCGCCCAAAGCGGTGGCGGAAGCGAAGAAGGCAGCGGAGAAGGTCGACCTGCTCGACATCAACTCGGCGAGCGAAGACCAGTTGCGCAAGCTGCCGGGCGTGGGCACGGCGTACGCGAAGAAGATCGTCATCGGCCGCCCGTATCGCGCGAAGAACGAGCTGGTGGACAAGAAGATCGTACCGGAGGCCACCTACGAAAAGATCAAGGCCCTGATCATTGCCAAGCAGAACTAAGCCGGCGCGGCCCGCGCGTCCACCCGCGAAAGCGGCGCGGAAGCCGGGCCGCCTCCGGCTTTTGTTGCGCCGGATCGCGCTGGCGGCGTTCGCGCTCTTTGGCGCGTTCTACGCGTGCTGCGCGGCGTTGACGGTGTTGGCGCGGTGGGTGAATCCCTTCACCACGAGCGTTCAAATCGAACGCCGCATCCAATCGTGGTTCGATTCCAAACCCTATCGGAAGCAGCAGGCGATGGCGCCGCTGGCGCGCATCTCGCCCCACCTCCGGCACGCCGTCATCGCAGCCGAGGACGGCCGCTTCTACCAGCATCGCGGCATCGACTGGCAGGAAGTCCGCAAGGTGGCCGAGGAGAGCATTGAGGAAGGCGAGGTCCCCCGCGGCGCTTCCACGCTGAGCCAGCAACTGGTGAAGAACCTGTTCCTCACCACCACGCGCAACCCGATCCGCAAGGCGATGGAATTCGCTTTGGTTCCGATGCTGGAACTGGTGCTCCCGAAGGACCGGATCCTGGAACTGTACTTGAACGTGGTGGAGTGGGGGCCGGGGGTGTGGGGCGCGGAGGCGGCGGCGCAGTTTCATTACAAGACCACCGCGGCGAGGCTCACCCGGGAGCAGGCGGCGCGCCTGGCGGCGATTCTGCCGAACCCGCGGCGGCGCCGGCCGGCGCGCATGAACGACTACAGCGCAAAGATTGAAGTTCGCATGCAGCAGATGGGCTGGTGACGAAGACGCACCGGCGGGTGGTGCCTAGTCGAATTCGAGCGTATTCCCCGATCCCACAAAACTTTTTATGGTGTCATAATGTGGGCGGAGGTATCCATGACGATCCTTGAGCCCCCCAGCCTGACGCTCGAACAAGAGTTGAATCCATGGTTGGCGGCGGAAGCCCGATTCGACGAGGCGGCGGAACGACTGCGCCTCGACGAAGGCCTGCGGAAGGTTTTGAAGACACCCGCGTGCGAAGTCACCGTTCACATTCCCGTGCAGTTAGATGACGGGCGCCTGGAGGTGTTCACCGGCTACCGGGTGCAGCACTCCATCGCGCGAGGCCCGGCGAAGGGCGGCGTGCGATTCGCGCCCGATGTGACGCTGGACGAGGTGCGGGCACTGGCGTCGTGGATGACCTGGAAGTGCGCGGTGGTGAACATACCGTTCGGCGGCGGCAAGGGCGGCGTGATCTGCAACCCGCATGTGCTGTCGATGGGCGAACTGGAGCGGATCACGCGGCGCTACACGGCGGAGATCATCGATTTCATCGGGCCGGAGCGCGACGTTCCCGCGCCGGACATGAACACGAATGAGCAGACCATGGCGTGGATCATGGACACGTACTCCATGCACAAGCGGACGACGGTGACCGCGGTGGTGACGGGCAAACCGCTGAACCTGGGCGGCTCGCGCGGGCGCACGGAAGCGACGGGCCGGGGCTGTCTGATCGTGACGCTACAGGCGCTGCGGAAATTCGGCATGGAGCCCGCCGACACGCGGGTGGTGATCCAGGGCTTCGGCAACGTGGGCGGCATGGCCGCGAAGCTGATGCAGCGGGCCGGCTTCAAGGTGGTTTCGATCATCGAAGTGGATGGCGCCATTTACAACCCGAACGGGCTGGACATTCAGGGCCTGCTGGCGCACCGCGCGGAGACGGGTTCGATCGTCGATTTTCCGGAGGCCGAGAACATCGACCCGAACGACGCGTTGTACCTGGATTGCGACGTGTTGCTGCCGGCGGCGAAAGAGAACGTGATCACATCGCAGAATGCGCACCGGATCAAGGCCAAGATCCTTTGCGAAGGCGCGAACGGACCCACGACGGCGGCGGCGGACAAGATCCTGGAAGACAAGAAGGTCTTCGTCATTCCGGACATCCTGGCCAACGCGGGCGGGGTCACGGTGTCGTACTTCGAATGGGTGCAGGATCGCCAAGGCTTCTTCTGGAACGAACAACTGGTGAACGGCCGCCTGGAAGAGATCATGGTGAACAGTTTTCGCGACGTGGTGGAGTACGGCGAGAAGCACGCCACGAACAACCGGACGGCGGCCTATATGCTGGCCCTGGACCGCGTGGCGTTCGCGATCAAACTGCGCGGCATTTACGCCTAGCGCGCGGCGGGTGTGCGGCGCTGGTAGCATCGTAGTTTGAGTTCCGACGCCGCCACGCCGCTCATGCGGCAGTATCATTCGATCAAGCAGCAGGCCCCCAACGCCCTGCTGCTTTTTCATTTGGGCGACTTCTACGAGTTGTTCTACGAAGACGCGGTGACCGCGGCGCGGGAGCTCGAGATCACGCTCACCTCGCGGAACAAGGAAAAGGGCCAACCCATCCCAATGTGCGGCGTGCCCGCTCACTCCGCCGAGGGCTACATTGCGCGGCTGGTGCAGAAGGGCTACCGGGTGGCGCTGTGCGAGCAGATGGAAGACCCGCGCTTCGCCAAGAAACTGGTGAAGCGGGAGTTGACGCGCATCATCACGCCCGGCACGGCGACCGAACCGGGGCTGCTTCGCTCGCACGAAAACAACTACCTGGCGGCGGTGATGCGGGAAGGCGGGAACGCGGGGGTAGCGCACGTCGATGTGTCGACGGGAGAATTCCGGGTCACCGAGACCGCGGCGGCGGAAGCGGCGGCGCTGCTGGACACGCTCAACGCGCGGGAAGTTCTGGTGCCCGCCGGCACGCCGCCGGTTGAATCCGCCGCCGGGGGCAGCCGTTGCCACACGGAGTTGGACGGCTGGGTTTTCGACCCGGACTACGGCGGCCGTATTCTGCGCGAGCATTTCAAGTTGCTGAGCCTGGACGGCTGCGGTTTCGCGGGCAAGAAGCTGGCCACCGCCGCCGCGGGAGCGATCCTGCATTACTTGCGCGAGACGCAGCGCTCGGCGCTCGATCACGTGGAGCGGCCGTCTTACTATGACCGGTCGCAGGCGATGGTGCTCGACGCGGTGACGGTGCGCAACCTGGAACTTGTGGAGCCGCTGTTCACCGCGGACCTGGGGGGTGGCCGGGAATCGACGCTGCTTTCGCTGCTGGATGAAACGGTGACCGGCATGGGCGGACGGCTGCTGCGCCGGCGTCTGCTGCGGCCCTCGGTGGAGCGGGCGGAAATTGAAGCGCGCCTGGACGCGGTGGAGGAGATCACCCGCGATCCGATTGGACGCGCCGAGTTGCGGAAGAGCCTGGAAGGCGTGCTGGATCTGGAGCGCCTGCTGGCGAAGGCGACCATCGGAACGGCGGGTCCGCGTGAGTTGCTGGCGCTGGGCCGATCGCTCTCGCGCCTTCCTTCGATCCGAACCGGCCTGGAGCGGCGGCGGGCGGAACGGCTTCGCGCGATCGCGTCGCGCCTGGACGACGTGCCGGAAGTAGCCGGGCGGATTCTGGCGACGCTTGCCGGGGAGCCGCCGGCCACTCTGAACGACGGGGGGGCCATCCGGGACGGCTGCGATGCGCAGCTTGACGAGCTGCGCGACATCAGCCGCAACAGCAAGCAGTATGTCGCGGCGATTGAAAGCCGGGAGCGCGAGCGCACGGGCATCGCGTCTCTCAAGGTCCGCTTCAACAACGTTTTCGGCTACTACATCGAGATCTCAAAGGCGAACGTGACGCTGGCGCCCGCCGATTACGAGCGCAAGCAGACGCTGGTGAACGCCGAGCGCTTCACAACGCCGGAACTGAAAGAGCTGGAGACCAAGATCCTGGAGGCCGACGAGAAGATCCTCGAGATCGAACGCCGGATCTTCGGCGAAGTCCGCGCCCACGCCGCCGCTCACGCCGCACGCATTCGCGAAACGGCGGGCGCGGTGGCGGAGGCGGACGTGACGGCGGCGCTCGCGGAGGTGGCGGCGGTGCGGCGGTTCGCCCGGCCGCGTTTTTCCGGCGACGGATCGCTGCGGGCCGCGGGCGCCCGTCATCCGGTGATCGAGCGCCTGGTCGAGCGCGATGCGGGCGGCTTCATTCCCAACGACCTCTTTCTCCATCCGGCCCAGGAGTTCGTGGCCGTGATCACGGGGCCGAACATGGGCGGCAAGTCCACCTATCTTCGACAGGCGGCGCTGCTGGTGATTCTGGCGCAGACGGGCTCGTTCGTACCGGCGCAAGAAGCGGTGCTGCCCGTGGTGGATCGCGTCTTCACGCGCATCGGAGCGGCGGACAACCTGGCCCGGGGCCGCTCGACGTTCATGGTGGAGATGACCGAGACGGCCGCGATTCTGAACACCGCCACGCCGGACAGCCTGATCGTTCTGGATGAGATCGGCCGCGGGACGTCCACTTACGACGGGCTTGCGCTGGCGTGGTCGGTGGTGGAGTACATTCACGAGCGCATCCGCGCGAAGACGTTGTTCGCCACGCACTACCATGAGCTGACCGAACTGGCGGAGAAACTGGAGGGTGTGCGGAACCTGCACGTGTCGGTGAAAGAGGCGGGCGACCAGGTGCTGTTTCTGCGCAAAGTGGAGCCGGGCGCGGCGGACCGCTCGTACGGCATTGAAGTCGCGCGCCTGGCCGCGCTGCCCGATGCGGTGATCGAGAGGGCCCGCGAGATTCTGGCGTACCACGAGAAATCGGAACACGAAGTGACCGAAGAACTGGCGCCCGCCCGGAGCAAGCGCAAGGCCGCGCCGCTGCAGATCCAGATGTTCGAGCCCGTCGGCTACCAGATCGCGGAGCGGATCCGTGCCCTCGACGTGGACAACCTGCGTCCGCTCGAAGCCTTGCAGTTATTGGCGGAGTTGCAGAAGGAGCTGAAACGGTGATGAAGGTTGCGGGCATCATGAGCGGCACGTCTCTCGACGGCATCGACGTGGCGGTGGTGGAGATCGGCGGGCGCCGCGGCTTCGCGACTCTCGCGAAGTCCACCACGGCCTACCCGAAGACATTGCGCGCCGCGCTGCTGGCGGTCAGCAACCGGGAGACGCATACCGCCGCGATCGCCCGCTTGCACTTCCTGTTGCCCGAGCTGTACGCCGAAGCGGTGAGGCGGCTCGGCGTCGCGGTCGATCTCATCGGCTGCCACGGGCAAACCATTTTCCATGAGGGCACGCCGATCCGCTTTCACGGACGCCGGATCGCGAGCACGCTGCAGATCGGCGACGGCGCGGTGTTGGCCGAGCGGACGGGCGTGCCCGTGGTGAGCGACTTCCGCACCGCCGACATCGCCGCGGGCGGCAGGGGTGCGCCGCTCGTGCCCTTCGTCGACTACCACCTGTTCCGCCATGCGCGCCGCGGCCGGGTGGCGCTGAACCTGGGCGGCATCGCAAACATCACGGCGATCCCCCCGGGGGCGCCGCCGGAAGACGTGATCGCGTTCGACACGGGTCCCGCGAACATGGTCATCGACGGGCTGGTGGCCAGGCACACGGGGGGAAAGCGAACGTTCGACAAGGGCGGGAAGATCGCCCTGCGCGGAACGGTAGATCGCGAACTGCTCGACCGCCTGCTGCGAGATCGCTACTACCGGCAGGCGCCCCCGAAAACGGCGGGCCGCGAGCAGTACGGCGAGGAGTTTCTGGCGGCGTTCGCGCCCCTTGCCCTGGAGGACGCGGTGGCCACCGCCACCGCACTTACGGCGGCGACCGTAGCGGCTTCCATCGAGCGTTTCGTCCGGCCGCGGATGCCGGTGGACGATCTCATCGTGTCCGGCGGCGGCGCGCACAACCCGCGCATTCTGGCGTTCCTGACGGCGCTCCTGCCGGGTATCGCGATTCGCGTTTCGAGCGACTACGGTATCGACGTGGATGCGAAGGAAGCCGTCGCGTTCGCGATTCTCGCCCACCAGACATGGCAGGGCCGGGCCGCGAATCTCCCGTCCGCGACAGGAGCGGGCCACCCGGCGATCCTCGGCAAGATCAGCTATCCACCGCCACGATGACGGCGCCCGCGATTACCGCGGCGTGAAGCTGAAGTTCGATAGTCCGATCTGATCGCCGCCGGGAATATAGAAGCCGAACTTCCCGTTCGAGAAGTTGCGGCCCGCCGGCGCGGTCCAGGAATCGAGTTGCTCCCAGCGGCCGTCGCGCAGCATGCGATGGGTGACGGAAGTGGGCGAGACATCGATCTGGATGGCCCAGGATTCGGTCTTGTCGTTGCCGTGCGGAACCTTGCCCAACTCGTTCTCGCGGCCGTTGACCTTCTCTTTTCGAACGAATTGCTTCTTCTCCAGTTGGAACAGAGAGTGGTTGCGATCGTCGAGGAAGTTCGTCACCCACTGCACGCGCCGGCCCTTGGCGAGCATGACGGTGAAGACGAACGTGCCGGTGACGGTGCCCGGCTTGAAGAGCACGTAGTTGCCCCCGCGGCGCATCAGCCAGCCGCCCTCCTGCGTCCATCCGCCGGGATCGTCCCAATCGGCCATGCCGAGCTGCTTGGGCGCCACCTTCTGCAACTGGAGATCGACACCCTTGTTCTCGCCGCTGGCGAGCGAGACGGTCGCCGTTTTCTCGTTGAAGTTCGGCGCGGAGGCGGTGAGCACGTACTGTCCTTCGGGAAGGCTGAGCGAAAGTTCGCGAATCACGCGCGCCTGCGCGGGAGGTTCATTGGCGCGCCTGAGGGTCACGCGGCTGTCGGCGGGAGACAGAGTCAGGCGGAGCGTTGCGTTCACCTTCTCCATCACCAGTTCTACGCCCACGATCTCCGTGGCCGCGCCGGCGGTGAACTGGCGGGTAACCTTCTTGGGCGTGTACTTGTCCAGGCGGAACTCAAAGGTGTGCTCGCCGGGGGAGATGTTGCCGGCGGCGAACGAACCGTCGGACGCCACGATGCCGAGCGTCTCCGAGCCCATGAGCACCGTGGCGCCGGGCTGCGCCTGGCGGACACGCAGAGACGCCATTTTGGGGATCGCCTTGAGGCTGAACTCAACCCGCGTTTCTTCGCCCTTCTTGATGAGCACCTTCTGCGCGGGGCTCGATTCGTAGCCCTCCTTGACGACGGCGACCGTGTACTCCTTCACGTTGAGGAACGGGATTCGGAGTTGGCCCTTGGCGGTCTTCTGCTTGCGCTCGCGGCCGTCCACCATCACCTTGACCTCGTCCTCGCCCGTTGCCACCAGCAGCGTGCCCGCGTTGATATCGAGCTTCAGGTAGGCGGTGAGAATCGGCGCCGGCCCGAAGGAGGCCACCACGTTCTTGAGATCCTTGCCTTCGCCCAACTCCAGTTGGTGATCGCCCTGCGGCGCGGTGATCTCGAGCCCCTCGGGCGAGGCTTCGCCCACCGGATTGCCGTCCAGGGCTACTTTGAGTTTGGCGCTGGTGTGGGCGTTCGCCTTTTCGCCGAAGCTGGAAACAACTACGGCCAAAATGTTTTTGGTTTGGATGGGGCCGGTGACCTTGGGCGCGGCGCCGGGCGCGGCTTCGAAGGCGAATGCGGTCTCCGTACCTTTGCCGGCCACTTTGATCTGGTGCGAGCCGGGAGGGATCCTCTCGAGTGTGTACTGGCCTTCCTGGAGATCGCCCTGCAATTGCCCGTCAAGGAAGACCTGGCCGGAATCGAGATCCGTCAGGAGGCGGACCCGGATCGGGCTGGGATCGAGGGTGATCGATAGCGAAGCCGGTTGGCCGGCCGCGACGGTCAGGGTCTTGCGCGCGGGCTCATAGCCGTTCAGGCTGGCCTCGACCGTGTAGGTACCGGGGTCGAGCTGGGTCTGGCAGTTGGACGTGCCGCAGGCGTTGGAGTCGATTCGAATGGCGGCGCCGGGAGGAGCAACTTGAACCGTAACGTCGATCTTCCCTGGTGCCGGCGGCGGCGGGGCCTCTTTCTTGCCGCGCGTCAGAAGAATGACGCCGCCGAAGAGAACGATGCCGAGGAGGCCGCCCGCGCCGAGCGCGAGCTTCCAGTTGAACGTTGCGGCGGCGGCGGGCGGAGGCGGCGGCGCGGCGGCATGGCTTTCTGTGGCGGCGGTCCACGACTGCGTCTTCAACTCAGGCGCGGGAGAGGCGGGCTGCTGCGCGGTGCTCGACATGGTGCCCATCGGGTCGACGGGCGGATGGGCGCCAGAGATGCCCGAGGGCACATGGGAACCGGAAGGCGTTTGCATGGGCGGCGTGCCGCTGAGCTTGGTAGCCTTGGCGACCAGTTTCTCGCGGACGGAAGAAGCGAGCCCTCCCACGTCGGGCCGGTCCGCGTTCTCCTTGATGATGGCGTCGAGCCGGTAAAACAAGGGCCGCAGGATCTTCAGATCCGTGGCGGCCTCAACGTCCGCGGACAGTTTCATCAACTCGTCAAAGAGCTGGTCTGGTGTGGGCCTGTCGCTGTTTGCCATGAGTCAGGTTCCTGTCGCTGTATCGCGATTATAAATCAACGGCTGGAGTACGTCGTTGCGAGCCCGGCTACAGCCGGAAGAAGATGCGCCGGCGATAGAGCCAGACGCACAGCCACACCTCGAAAAGCAGCACCAGCCAGGCGGTGAGGACAAGGCCCGCCGGTTCGTTCCAGGCAATGAGCCAACCTGTGGCGATCTTGGCCGTCGAGGTCATCCACTGGTGCAGAATCTCGTGGAAGAGATAAATGAAAATCGAATTGGCGCCGACGACGAAGGCCAGCCCGAAAGGCCAGCGCCATTGCTTGAGGTCAACCATCCAGACCGCGGCGGCCGTGGCCCAGAGCGTCAATCCGCCGCTGACCAAGGCGAAGGAGGCGGTCCAGATCTTCTTGTTGACGGGCACAAACGGGGACAGAGCCAGGCCCAGGACGACGGCCGCGACACCGGCCAGAAGCAGCGGCCGCAGCCCCTTCCTCTGCTGCAACACCGTGCCGGCCCAGACACCCAGGATCGTGTTGAACGCCGACGAGAGGCAGTTGATGGTGGCGTACGACCCGCCCCAGTTCTTGCCGAGAATGGTCCGGTCCAGCCACCAGCCGATATTGGCGTCCCGATCCCAGGGGCCCGTCACACCGGGAGCGGAAGCGAACAGATAGATCCCTGTGTGCACGGCCAGAAGCCCGGCGCCGATGAGAATCTGAACGCGCGCCGAGTGCCGCAGGACCAGGAACGCGACGGTGTAGGTGAAGGCGATCTGAGCGAGCACGTTGATCAGATCGAGGTTCGGTTTGCCGGCTTGCACGGAGCGGGCCACCAGACCCCAGAAGATGAGCAGCGCGGCCCGCTGCAACACGTGCCGGAGGCTCTCGGACCATGGCTCACCTTTCTGCCAGCGGCGGGCGAATGAGAACGGCATCACTGCGCCGACGATGAACATGAAGAAGGGCTGGATCATGTCCCAGAAGCGCATGCCGTTCCAGGACTCATGGTCAAACTGGTAGGCGAGCGGAGCGAGGAGCGAATCGGAGGGCAGCACGTGCAGACCAAACCCTTCCGACATCATGAGGATCATGGTGAGGCCGCGAAAAGCGTCCAGGGATTCAATGCGCTCGGGAAGAACCGGCACCGGCTCGGCAGCCATAGGCTGTAAAGTGTATCAGCGCCGGCGTGTACGCGGGGGTGGCCTCAGGGCCGCGGGGTCGAAGTCAGGAAGCCGCTGGCGATGGCGGACCGCAGGCGGCGGCCGAAGGAGACGGGCGGCTGCGCCTTGCACTGTTCTACGAGAGCATGGTTGTCGCTGCGCTCCGGGCAGTTCGAGCAGCGCTCACCGGAGCACTTGTACGTTTCGCAGCAGTCGGTTCGAACCATCACCACGGTGGACATCGCCGAATACTCCCAGAAGTGCAACTGAGTTGCTACAAGCACCAGCTTAGCACAAGGACATCGAAAAAACATACAGAATTTTAGAGATTCGCCTGCGCGTGGCCGTTCCCCGTGTTGTGCTTCCATTTGCAGATAAGCCGGTCCGCAAAGCCGCTTCGGGTGGCGGGTTGCCGCCGGCCGGTTGAGTCAGGTGGGACCCTGGGCGCGCCTGCGATAGAATTTTCAGCGCGAGGAGATTCATGAATCGTCGCGAACTCATCCAAGGCGGCGGCGCCGCTGCCTTCTCCATTGTGAGCCCGCAAGCCGTGCGAGGCTCGCAGGCGAATTCCAAGATTTCGGTCGGCCTCATCGGCAGCGGCAACCGTGGGACCTACGACGCCACGATCGTCCACGGCGACCCGCGCGCCAAGATCACCGCCCTCTGCGACCGTTTCAACGACCGGATCGAGGCGGCCACGGCCCGGTTGAAGCTGGAGAAGCCGGCCACATACAACGATTATGAGAAGTTGCTCGCCTCCAACGTCGACGCGGTGATCATCGCCACGCCCCCGTTCGAACACCCGCCCATGCTCGAAGCAGCGGTCGACGCCCGGAAGCACATCTATTGCGAGAAGCCGATGGGGGTGGACGTTGAGGGCTGCAAACGCGCGATCCGCGCGGGCCGGAAGGCGGACCCGAAGAAGTGCATCTCGGTCGGATTCCAACAGCGCTACGGCCCGGTCTACATCGAGGCCTTCAACCGGATCCGGAACGGGCGGATCGGCGAAATGGCCGCGGCCCGCGGAGCATGGATCGCCAACGATCCGTTCCAACGGCGCCCCTACGACGACCCGAAGATCGAGAAGCTTCGAAACTGGTTTTGCTACAAAGATCTCTCCGGAGACATCATCGTCGAGCAGGATTGCCACAACTTCGACGTCCTGCACTGGTTCCTGGGCGGGCTTCCCGTGCGCGCGGTGGGCTGGGGCGGGCGCAAGGTCCGGACCACCATGGACATCCTCGATCACCTGAGCCTGACCTTCGAATGGCCCAACGGGATCATGGTCAACTTCGAGGCCAACCAACTCACGCCTCCGGGCTTCGTCCGCATCGGCGAGGAATTCACGGGGACCAAGGGCACCATCGCCACGTCGCGGGGGAGCATGATTCACTACCAGGGCCCGCGGGAGCAGGAGCGCATCGATTCCAAGCGTGACATCACCAACGATGGCATTGAGGCCTGGCTGGGCATGATCGAAAGCGGCACGGTGGAGAACGTCGCCGAACGGAGCGCGCTCAGCACCATGATCGCCATCCTGGGCCGCACCGCCGTCTACACCGGAAAAGAACAAACTTGGAAAGGATTGTTTGGCGCCTGATCCCGCATCGCTGAGACAACTTCCTTCGGTGGAGGAGGCGGCCGGCCGCGTCGCGCTTCGCCTCCCTTCCCTGCCGCGCCGCGTTATTGTCGCCGAGGCGCGGCGCGTGATCGCCGAAGCCCGCGCGCGGATCCTTGAGGGCGGCCCCGCGGCCGGGGACCTTGACGGCGAGATCTTCGCGCGGTTGTCCGCACTGCTGGAGCCATCCCTGCGGCGCGTCATCAACGCGACCGGAGTGATTCTGCACACCAACCTGGGCCGCGCCCCGCTACCCGCCGGGCCGCCGCCGCAAGGCTACTCGAACCTGGAGTTCGACCTGGGCGCGGGCCGGCGCGGCAAGCGGGACGCGCATATCGCCGCGCTGCTCGAGCGCCTTCTCGGCGTGCCCGCCATCGCTGTCAACAACAACGCTGCCGCCGTTTGGCTCGTTCTCAACGAACTCGCCGCCGGCCGCGAGGTCGTGATCTCCCGCGGCGAACTGATCGAAATCGGAGACGGGTTCCGCATCCCGGACATCATGGCCCGTTCGGGCGCCGTGCTCCGCGAAGTGGGAACCACGAACCGCACGCGCCTGGAGGACTACCGGGACGCGATTAGCGACCGCACCGCGCTCCTGATGCGCGTGCACCCGAGCAACTTTCACATCACCGGTTTCACGGGCCGGCCTGAGCTGGACGAACTTGCCGCCCTTGGCCGCGAACGCGGCATCCCGCTGTATGAAGACCTCGGCAGCGGATGCCTGGCCGATCTTCGCTCCTATGGAGTGGCGGAGCCGCTCGCCTCCGCCAGCCTCAGCGCCGGAGTGGACGTCATCTCTTTCAGCGGCGACAAATTGCTCGGCGGTCCCCAGGCGGGCCTGATCGCGGGCCGTGCGGAAATCGTCAGCCGCCTCCGCCGGAACCCGATGTTCCGCGCATTACGCCTCGACAAGCTCATCCACGCCGCGCTGGAGAGCACGCTCCGGTCCTTGTGGCTGGAGCGCTTCGACGAGATCCCCGTGCTGCGGATGATCCGCGAGCCGGCGGACCGTGTGCGGGAACGCGCGGTTGCCTTTCTGGCTGCTTATCCGGCGATCCGAGGTGAAGTCGTCGCCGGCGAATCGCTGATCGGGGGAGGCGCGACTCCCGACCAGTCAATCCCCACCTGGCTCATTGCGGCCGGCGGCGACGCCGTCCAACTCGACCGCCGCCTGCGCGCCTCGTCTCCGCCCGTTGTCGCCCGGATCGACGACGGCGTCCTGTTGATCGATCTCCGAACGGTCGACCCCGGCGAGGAGCCGGCGCTCGCGGCGGCGCTGTTGTCACCAGCGTGAAGGCGCTAGGCCAAGTTACCTTCGACTAAGAACCGCCGCTGATTTTCACGCCCAAGTGATGAAACAGGAACGAGTAGATGTCCGCCGTCTGCTCCAGCATCTTCGCCGTGTTGCTCGCTCCGTGCCCGGACTTGGTGTCGATCCGGATCAGCACGGGCCGTTCGCGGCTGGCGCGCTCCTGCATCGTCGCCGCGTACTTGAACGAGTGTGCGGGGACAACGCGGTCGTCGTGGTCCGCCGTAGTTACTAACACGGCCGGATACTTGCCGCCGGGCTTGACATTATGCAAGGGCGAATAGGCGAATAGCGCTTTGAATTCCGCCGGATTGTCGCTGCTGCCGTAGTCCGCAATCCAATTCCATCCGATCGTGAACTTATGGAACCGCAGCATATCCATGACCCCTACCTGCGGGATCGCCGCCCGGAACAGTTCGGGACGCTGGTTGATGACCGCGCCCACCAGGAGCCCCCCGTTCGAGCCGCCCTGCACGGCCAACTTCTCCGGCGAGGTGTACTTGTTCGCGATCAGCCACTCCGCCGCCGCGATGAAGTCATCGAAGACGTTCTGCTTCTTCAGCTTGGTTCCCGCTTCATGCCAGGCTTCCCCGAACTCCGACCCGCCGCGCATGTTGGCCGAAGCGTAGACAAACCCCTGTTCGAGCAACGCCAGCCGCAGCGGGCTGAAACTCGGGGCAACACTGATGTTGAAGCCGCCGTAGCCGTACAACAGCGCCGGGTTGGTGCCGTCCAGCTTGAGGTCCTTCTTATGCACCAGAAAGACCGGGATCTTGGTGCCGTCCTTGCTGGTCGCCTGCACCTGGCGGGTCACATAATTCTGCGGGTTGTATCCGGGAATGTCAGGCGCGCGAAACAGCACGCTCTTGCGATCACCCAGTACATACCGGAAAATCGTGGGCGGAAAGTTATTCGACGTAAACGTGTAGAAGACGAACCGGTCTTCCTCCCTCCCGCCGAAGCCACCCGCCGAACCGCGTTCCGGGAGCGCAATCTCATTCTCCAGTTTCCCGTCAAGACCATACACGTAAGCCCGTGTTGCGACGTTATCCAGGTAAGTGGCGAACATCTTTCCACCGGCGATGGTCACGCGTTCGAGCGGCTGCGGCTTCTCGGGCAGCACGTCCGCCCAGGTCCTGGTCATGGGGTCATAACTGACGACTTTGCCGTTCTTGGCCCCCTTATCCGTGCGGATCAGAAACCGGCCGGCCACGTTCTTGAGCACGCCGAAACTGTCGTCGCCGATCTGCTCCACGATGGGGGTAAACGCTGATCCCTCCTTCGTCAGATCGCGGAACGAGATGGCGTTTCCCTTCTTTCCCTTGCCGCGCTCGGAGACGTTCAGGATCGCGAAGCGCTCATCCTCCGTGGTGGTCACCCCGTGGAACCGCTGCGGATGTTCCGGCGCCGAATAGATCAACTGGTCGGCCGATTGCGGTGTGCCCACCTTGTGCAGATACACCATGTGGTTCTCATTCTTCGCCGAGAGGATCGAGCCGCCTTCGGGCGCGGGATACCGGCTGTAGAAGAACCGCTCGCCCCACCACCCGATGCCGGAGACCTTCACCCACTCCAGGCGGTCCGGCAGTTCCCGCTTCGTGGCGATCTCAAGCACCTTCAGTTCCTGCCAGTCCGAGCCGCTCTTCGATACGCCGAACACAGCGTACCGGCCATCCTTAGAGAGGGAAAACGCTCCCAGGCGCACCGTTCCGTCCGCAGACCACCGATTGGGATCGAGCAGGACCTCGGGAGTTCCGTCGAGTCCCTTCTGGACATAGAGGACGCTCTGGTTCTGAAGCCCGTCGTTCTTATAGAAGAAGAACAGTTCCCCGCGCCGGAACGGAGCGTTGTAACGCGGGAAGTTGTACAACCGTTCCAGCCTTCTGCGCACCGCATCTCGAAATGGAATCTTCGAGAGATAGTCGAAGGTAACTTTGTTCTGGGCAGCCACCCAGGCTGCCGTCTCAGCCGATTTGTCGTCCTCCAGCCATCGATACGGATCGGGCACCGTTGCGCCGTGGTAGACGTCGACATGGTCCACCTTCCGGGTCTTCGGATACTCCGGCGCCTCCGCCGCGGCGGATGAAGCGGCAAACAAAAGCGGGATAATCAGGGCGGATCGAGCGTGCATCCCCACACTCTAGCAGGGGCTCACTTCTTGCGCATCCGGACCCAACGGCCGGAGTATGCTTCCAGGCGGATCGGAGACCCCAACGGGAGGATCTCGCCGGTCACCGGGTCGGACGCCTCCAGATAACGGTAAGCGGGGGTGGACAAGGACACGGCCCGCTCCTCGCCGTCGTTGATGAAGTAATAGTGATCCGCGCCCGGCGCGGACGTGCGATACACAACAGCCCCTTCGCAGGCGTACGGCAGCGTCAGCGGGCCCAGGGCATGCCGGCGGAGCCGGGCTTCCATGTCTTCGCGGCCGGGACGGAAACACGCGTGGGACGCGTCCCAGGCAAGCAGCACCGCCGATCCTTTTCCCAAGCGGTGCTCAACCGCCGCCGGTTCTCCCGACTGAAACCGTTCGAGAACGTCCGCCGTGGTCGGGCGTACTTCGGTGATGAACCCATCCAGCTTACGTCCGCCAAGGACGCGCGGTACGTTATTCGAATACTGGAGGTCCGCCAGTTCGGCCCCAAACAGACGTTCGAACGAGCTCCCCGCCGCGGTTCGGAAAATCACTCCGCGGTCGTCGTACGCGCCTCCGGGGCTATCCATCACCACGCGTCCGCCATCTTGCACGTACTTGGTCAGCATGGAGATCAGCTCTTCGGTAAGTGCGATTTGTCCGGCGAGGTAAATCACTTTGTATCTGGGCGCCAGGCCGGCTCTCAGGTCGTCCATGGTCACGTACTCCCAGGGGACGTTTCCGTTGATGAGCGCTCGTGAAACACCCACTCGCGACTGCATCGGGTAGTGCCGGAAGTGGTCGCGGTTTCTCACCGACATCGCCGCCCAAACAGCATCGTTCTCCCAGTGGACCAGCACGCCCACATAGGGCTCCTTGCGCGTCTGCCACAACTCGTCGCGCAGCCGCTGCGCCGCTTGGGCGATGCTTCCCGCGCGAATGGCGCGCGCGGCGGGTTTGCCGGTGCGGTCGAGCAGCGCATACTCTCCCGCCTCGATGCCAGCGCGCCGCGGATTCCACGTCCACACTCCGCATCCTTTGAACCCGCCGGCCAGGTAACTGAGGAAGAGCTGCGTGATGGTCCCCGCACTTACTGTAAAGCCAGGCGTGGTGGAACCTTCTTCGTAATTCCACCCTTTCGACCCCGAGAGTTGCTGCGGGCCGCCCGTCGATTCCCAAGCACCGGCCCAGCCGCCCTTGAACAGGTCCGCGGCAAACGAGACCTGCATGTAGATGGGCCTTGCCACTTCGTAGCCTACTTCGCCGAAATGCCACACAAAGTGAATGGAGGGATAGAACGAACCGACCTCCTTCTGTGTCTCGGCAAGGTCCTCCATCCGGATGGCCCGGTAGGCGAAAGGCAGGAACAGGCCCATCTCCCCGCCCGTACGCGTCGGAGCGTGCGGATTCGCGGCATTCGCTTCCCGCGTCACCATGCGGACCGTCGCCGTTCGCCCGTCGGCTTTGTAGCGCAGGACATCCACCATACGCCCATACTCCCGCCCGTAGCCGCGCAAGGAGTTCTCCTCCTTCGCCAGGGCCTCCACATACTGATCCACCTGTTGCCAGGTTCGAAACGGAGCGGGCGTGATTCCCACTTCGAAGAGGTTCCACGCGTCATTGATTTCGAGAGGCGTGGCATAGCGGCTGCGCAGCCATTTCTTGAAGGGCTCGACGTCGTGCGCACGGAAGAGCGGATCGGGCGTATGGCGGAAGCCCTCGTCTTCCGCGAGGAACGAGCGGCCGGAGCGCTTCCCGATCTGTGCGCGGAGGATCTCCTTCTGGTAGGCGAGCATCTTCGGGTCGGTCCGCAGTTTTTCGATGGGCGTGCCGCGGGGCAGCCCTAACTTGTCGAGTAACTCAGGAGTAACTCGCTCCCAGCCGGCGTCCGCGTACCAGAATGGGATCACCCCCTCCTCCAGCGCGATCTCCATGATCCGTTCCTCCGGCCACTCGGCCGAGGGCATGGTTTGCTTCAGGTTGTGGAATCCGAGTTTTTTCATGGTGCGGAACTGCTCGCGCAACTCCGCCTCAGTCATTCCTTTCCAGGGGAGGAACACCACGCCGAACGGCATCGGCCGGAGTTCGCGGAACTTCCGCTGCATCGGCGAATCGTGCAGCGAATCGTACAGGGCGCGCAGAAACTCGTCGTCCGCCCGAAGCGCCGTGCAGAGCGCCGCCAGGATCAGCACCCGTCGCATCATGAAGCTCATGATACAAAGGCGGCGTAGGCCGGAAGGGCCCATTCACCCTGGCGGCATCGCGTTCCTAAAGCACGCGGTCCAGCGCGCGAAGCGTCTCCGCCAGTACGATCCCGGGGTCCGGATCGTGCACCGGGACAACGGCCACCGGGCCGGTGCCCGAGGGTTGCCAGCGGTTGAGCATGCGCGGGCTCACGAAGCCGGCAAAGACTGTTACCAGCGGCACTCCGCAGGCCGCGGCCACGTGTTGGCCCGCCGAATCGTAACCCACGTAGAGCCGGCTGGCGGCGATGGTGGCGGCGAAGGGAGCGAACGGACCGTACCGTGTGCGAACCTGCCCTTCGCGCGCGCCCGACCGCGCGACGGCGCGCTCGACGCGCTCTTTTTCATCGCCGCCGGCGCCCTTGTCGATCACGACGGTCAGGCCGCGATCGATGAGGGCGCGGAGCAGATCCTCTTCAAAGGGATCGCGGATGCGCTTGGCCGGGTTTTCGCCCACGCCGAAACTCATGGCGACGGTGGGAGATTCAAACACCTCAGCCTGGTACGTGGGTGCAATGTAGGCTTTGGCGCTCTCCACGTCGAAGGTCTCGCGGGCCCAGCGGCGGGTGAGCGCGCACAACGGCTCGGGGCCATACTCGCCATAGCCGCGGCTCTCGAAGAAGTAGTAATTCTCTTCGGGGCACACGGGAAGAATACCGAGCTGCGTCAGCCGCGAATCGGGATCGATCACGATCGACCGCGGCGATTGCAACAGTTGTTCGAGTTCCGGCCACACCGAAAGCCGTTCGCGCAGAGTCGCCGTCCGCCCATAAGAGACGGGCACGTGCTGCACGCGCGGGTCGGCGGCGAACAATTCGTAGCTCTTGTGCGTTCCGACGAACTGCACGCCGGCCCGCGGGAAGCGATGCTTCACCGCGTCGAGGAGCACGCTGGTGATGGCCACATCGGCGCCCAAGGTGACGCGCGAGAGCACGAACACGTTCTCAATGCGTTCCGGGAGGCCCTCGAAGCGCCGCGGCATGCGCACGCGGCGGTAGCGCGCCAACAAGTCGGCGGCCACGAACTCCGGCCGCACGTACTCGACGACGTAGGAAAACAGCGAGGCGTAGGTATCGCACAGGGCGGGCTCGAAGAGGTCGCCGAGGCGTTCGACGACGATCGAGAAGAGCGCGTGGCTGCCCGCGCGCGCCCGGTCCTCATCGGGATGGGACGCCATCCGGAGCAGGGTTTCGAGGAGATCCACGGGCCAGCTTGAGCCGCGCAGGCAGTGGTTCAACAGCTCGATGGCAAGATCACTCGGCGAAATACTTTCCAACGATCAGCTCCAGCTTCTTCCGCGTCGCCGCCGGCACGGCCCTCTTGTCGGTGATCAGAGCGTGCGCGAGCGCCGAGCCGCACTTGCACTCGCGCCCGGCGGGCATGGCCGCCACCGCCTCCCGGACCACCTTGGCGGCATGTTCGGCGTTCGTCATCAGCACGCGAATGATCTGGTCCACCGTCACCGCGTCGTGTTCGGGATGCCAGCAGTCGTAGTCGGTCACCATGGCCACGGTGACGTAACAGATCTCCGCCTCGCGCGCCAGCTTGGCTTCCTGGAGGTTGGTCATGCCGATGACATCCATGCCCCAACTACGATAGATGTTCGATTCGGCGACGGTTGAGAACGCCGGGCCCTCCATGCAGAGATACGTTCCGCCGCTCTTTGCCGCGACGCCCGCCGCGCGGCAGGCGCCCTCCACCACCTTGGCCAACTGCGGGCACACGGGATGCGCGAAGCTGACGTGCGCCACCAGGCCTTCGCCGAAGAAGGTCGACACGCGGCCCGCGGTCCGGTCGAAGAACTGGTCCGGAATCACGAAGTCAAGCGGCTTGTGCTCCTCCTTGAGCGAACCGACCGCGGAGAGCGAGACGATGCGTTCCACGCCGAGCGACTTGAAGCCGTAGATGTTGGCCCGGAAGTTCAACTCCGAGGGCATGAACCGGTGACCCCTGCCGTGGCGCGCCAGGAACGCCACCCGGCGCCCGGCGAGGGAGCCAACGACATAAGGGTCCGAGGGGGCGCCGAAGGGCGTGTCGATCCGAATCTCTTCGGTGGCTTCAAAGCCGGGCATCGAGTAGAGGCCGCTTCCGCCGATGATGCCGATATCCGCTTTCGTCAATGTGGTTGCTCCTGATCGAATAGTTCCGCCGCCAGTGCTTCAATCGCCGTGTACGGGTCTCGGCGGCGCGCCGACACGTCGTCCGCCAGGGCGTTCAGCCGCTCCATCGGCAGGCGCTCCAACACACGATCGCGCAGCATTTCGCGCAAGCGCCGGCTCCAGTCTTCGCGCGCGCGGCGCTTACGCAAGCCGCTGTCATGATACCGGCGGACCGCGCGCAGCAGCTCCGCGATTCCCTGCCCCTCGCTCGCGACGGTCTTCACCACGGGAGGCTCCCAGCCATCGTCCCGCGGCGCCAGCGAAAGGCTGGCCTGGATTTCGCGTTCCAGCCGCTCGGCGCCGTCGCGATCCGCCTTGTTGATCGCGAACACGTCGGCGATCTCCATCAGGCCCGCCTTGATCGCTTGCACGTCGTCGCCGAGCCCGGGCGCGAGCACCACCACCGTGACGTCCGCCAGCCGCGCGATTTCCACTTCATCCTGGCCCACGCCCACTGTCTCCACCAGGATCTCCGTGCGACCCGCGGCGTCCAACAAAAGCGCCAGGTCCGTGGTCGCCGCCGCCACGCCGCCCAGCGAGCCGCGCGTCGCCATGGACCGGATGAAGACGCCGGGATCGGCGTGGTGCCGAAGCATGCGAATACGGTCGCCGAGAATGGCGCCCCCGGAAAACGGGCTCGACGGATCCACGGCGATCACGCCCACCGCGCGGCCTTCCTCGCGCAGCGCAAGCGCGATGCAGTCCACCAGCGTGCTCTTGCCCGCTCCCGGTGAGCCGGTGATTCCCGCCACCAGGGCGCGGCCGGTAAACGGGAACAACTCCCGGAGCAGGTCAAACGATCCGGGGCCGCGGTTTTCGATGCAAGTGGCCGCGCGGGCCAGCGCGCGGATGTCGCCCGCGCGGATACGTTCGGCGAGGCTTGTCATCCGCTTTTCAGAAGCTGCCGCGCGATGACCAGTCGCTGAATTTCACTCGTCCCCTCGCCGATCGTGCACAGCTTCACGTCGCGATAGAACTTCTCCACCGGGTAGTCCTTGATGAAGCCGTAGCCGCCGTGGATTTGCAGCGCATCGTCGGCGGCGCGCACCGCGATCTCGGAGGCAAACAGTTTCGCCATCGCGGACTCCTTCGTCACGCGCCGCCCCTGGTCCTTCATCCAGGCCGCGCGCAAGGTCATCAGCCGCGCGGCCTCAATTGACGTGGCCATATCCGCCAACTTGTTTTGAATGGCCTGGAACTCCGAGATCGGCTTCCCGAACTGCTTACGTTGCTTCGAATAGTGAAGCGCGGCGTCGTAGGCGCCCTGCGCGAGGCCCACCGAGAGGGCCGCGATCGAGATCCGTCCGCCGTCGAGAATCTTCAGGCTGTCCACGAAGCCCTCGCCCGGCTTGCCCAGCATCTGCTCCGGAGCCAGCCGGCAGTTCTCAAACACCACCTCGCCCGTGTTGCTGGCGCGCATCCCGAGCTTGTTCTCTTTCTTACCCGGCTTGAAACCCGGCGTCGCCGCGTCGATGATGAACGCCGAAATCCCCTTCGCCCCCGCGGCTCGATCGGTCACCGCCATAGCCACGCAGACCTGCGCGTGATGCGCGTTGGTGGTGAACGTCTTGCCCCCGTTCAACACCCAGCAGCCGTCTTCGAGCACCGCCTGCGAGCGCGTGCCCGCCGCGTCCGACCATGCT